>NZ_KI911318.1:0-300000 GCF_000513855.1 Desulfurococcus amylolyticus Z-533 | reverse complement strand
CCAGCTGTGCCAAACAACCTCATTATCAACAACCTCTATTACACTGAATTAATTCATTATTCTTCATTAAAAACCTGTTAATATATGGTATATTGGTAGTGAACCAGGTATGAGTATATATAGGCCTGGGAAGGATAAGAAACAGGTAATCGATAATATATTAAAAGACCTAGATCCATCTCTAAGAGAGATAGCAAGGGTCATCCTTGAAAACATGAGCCTTGAGGAGCTGGCTGAAGTAGATAGAGAGGAACTATATAAACGGTTAAAAAACCAGGCTAAGCAATGATTAGCTGATACGTGATCATAGGGTTTATTCCTGGATCTACTTAGTAGGTTTTTATAGTTGTTGGTGTTGGTTTATATTGTTTGATGCTGTTCCTCTGGTATTATTATTGCATATATTTTTGCCGTGTAGGTGTTTCATCTTCCCGAAACACCCGGGATAAGGGGGCGAGGCTGATTCGAGAAGACCGCAGGATCCTCAAGAACCCGAAGCACGGGTTCACCGGAGACAGGAATAGGGTGACATGCATGAATCTATTCCTTAAATCCCTTAATTCAAGATGTACGGGGCTCCGGTGTACCCGTGAACACCACAAGCCAAATGTAAACCCAAAAAGGGATGTAGGGGAACAAAAATGAAGGGATAAAACTAATTTATATCAAACCTATATGAGACCTGAACCCCTATTCTCCCATAACCATCGACATAACTGCCTTCTGGACGTGGAGCCTGTTTTCTGCTTCCTCGAAGTACAGACTCTTCTCATAGCTGTCTAGAACTTCGTCTGTTACCTCCTGTCCTCTATCAGCTGGTCCACAATGCATGTAGTATGGCTTACCAGCCTTCTCAAGCCTCTCCATGGTTACAATCCAGTTCTTGAATTTATCCTGGTATGCCTTAGCCCCATCCTTATCTACAACATTATTGTATGGTGGGAAGAAGCCTTTAGGGCTCCAGGCCTTCGGGTAGACTATTGTCGCACCTTCGAATGCTTCATCCATGTCGTGGACGATCTTGAACTCGCTTCCCCAGTGCTCGGCATATTTCTTAGCTATCTGCATTGCTTCATCCATTAACTCGAAGCCTGGTGGGTGGGCCACATACACGTCTGCACCAAGCAGTGCGAACATGCTTGCCACATCCTGTGGTACAGCCAATGGTTTCAGCCCACCGCTATATGCGTAGCTCACGACGACTTTTTTGCCTCTAAGATCCCTGGGCCAACCTAGTGCTTCAAGGGCTGCCTGTGCATCAGCTAGCGACTGGAATGGATGCCACACGTCATCCTCCATGTTTAACACTGGAATATCAGCCCACTTAGCGAATTCCCTTATTATTCTATGTCCACGCCCGATTACCCATTTAGCGGCATCACCATATATTCTTATAGCTATGCCGTCCCCATACCTGCTTAGAACCCTCGCTACATCACTTATAGCCTCCGTCTGATATGGTACCATGTCTTCAGGTAGTGTGGGGGCATAAACCTGGTCAGGACTAATATAGGTAGCCTGCCCGCCCAGCTGATACACACCAGTCTGGAAGCTATTCCTCGTCCTCAGGCTTTTATTATAGAATATCAGGTACAGCATCTTCCCTTCGAGCCAATTTACTTTTCTAACACCACTATGATACATCTGTTTCAACTCTTTCGCGGCCTGTAGAACCTTGAATATCGTGTCTATATCATAGTCATAGTTAGAGAGCCAATCCTTGCCTTTTAGATATCCAACGAACCAGGGTTTATGTCTTCCCATACCACTCTCACTTACCTAGATTTATTGATCCATAAGTATTATCTGGTTGAATTAATAAATTTTAATCATGAGAGCCCACAACCAGTGGGATAGATAACAGTGCCAGGGTTCCACACCTTGTCTCTCTAAGTAGCTTGTTCCCGCTTATCCCTGAAGGTTACGAATAAAAATGAATTAATGAGATTATGCACATCTAGGGGTAAGAAGGTGGTATGGTACAGACCTAAGCATAGCCATGATGACTAGTCCTGGACCTGATGAAGAGTTATAAGGATGGCCTGGATTACTCGGTTAAATAGTTGGCTGGGAACATTAATATACATTAATATTATGTTCGCTGCATGAATCAATACCGAGCCTCAGTGTGAACAGCTATGAGCGTTGAAACCATAAGAAGCTATGTCGGTGAAAATAGGGTTGTTATTTGTATTGGCACACGGAACCCAGCTAAAATCAGGGGGGTAACCAATGCATTTAAGAGGTTCTTCAACGAGGTTGAAGTTAAGTATATTAATCCATCAATCAATCTTGCACCACAACCAATAGGCCTGGAAAACGTTATAGATGGGGCTAGGAGAAGGGCTCTCCATGCCATGGATAAGCTCAGGGATTGTAGCTACGGTGTCGGCATCGAAGCTGGATGGGTACTAATCAATGGAGAATATTATGACTTGGAAACAGCATGGATTCAGAGATGGGATGGTGTGGGTTCGCTAGGATTCTCTCCAGCGTTTAAGATACCCAGGTTATTCGCTGAGAAAATACTTGATGGCAGTAGGAAGGAGCTGGAAGATGTAGTGAACGAATACTATGGCACCGAGAACATTGGAGATAGGGGAGGCTTTATAGGTGTGTTAACGAAGAACGTTGTCACCCGCTCTGATCTAAGCTATATGGCTACATTAATGGCTTTAATACCATTTATAAACGAGGACCTCTATATTAGGGGAAAAGATACACGGTAAAGCATAAACCAGGTGATGCCTAATATTCTATTAGTAACCATAGGTCACTCCATACTACAGCAATAATTATTTGTATCGTTGTTGATATAAGAGCTATCTTAAGCCATTCACTCCATGAAATCCCCATTTTTTCTCTCTCAGCCATAGAGACAGCAACTATGTTAGCTGTAGAACCTATCGGCGTATAGTTGCCTCCAAACACTCCACCATAGAGCAGGGAGAAGTACGATACCCTACTTAAACCCAGCTGGACGAGTACTTTAACAGGTTGCATTAATGTCACTATCACAGAGAGATTATCTAGTACACTACTTAACACTGCGGAGCTTATTAACAATATATTTGCAGTAATGGCGTTACCCTCAAAGCCGCTTAGACTCGAGACCGACGCGATAACGTATGCTATCTTCGCTATAGCACCAGTATAGCTAAGCGAGTATGATAGAATGAATAAGGCGATGAAGAACAGCATCGTCGGCCACTCTACAGCCGACTCAATCAACTTGTTTATGCTGGACGGATCAGTTATGAATATCGCCATTGCTATAGAGAAGAACGGGATGAAAGCCAGTAATGCATGTGGGTCAATGCTGACACCCGTAAGTATGCTCATTAAATTGGCAAGATGCTCGCTTGAGACTACCAGGGCAACGAAGAATATTAGTATAAAGACGCCTGTCTTAAAACGCTTGACCCCGATTCTGGAAACATCGATTGTTCTAGCAAGACTTAACTTGCTTATTAATTCCTTAGATTGTTTCAGTTCCTGGTCGAGCGCCTTTGTATAATCCCTCAACACTAGCTTGAAAAGTAGTACTAGAACCATAAGCTCCAGCAGTGATAACGTAAGGCATTTTACTATGAACTCGCTGACCGCTACATTTGCTGTAAATGCGATGTATACACCTATAGGGTTACCCACCGGTAGTGCTATGCTGCCAGTGTTTGTAGCGAGCACGGCGAATATTATTAACGGCTTTAAATCTATCCTCATTACCCTCTTAAGCTCTAGAACAACCATGACAGCATAGATGATGCTTGACACCTCGTCGAGAACCATGCTTAATACAGCTGAGAAAATACCGAGAAGCATAAGTAATCCAAGCGATGACTCACTCTTACTCAACAGTAAAATCGCGAGCCTATTGAAAACCCCTGTCTCCCTGAGTACACCTGCCAACGTCATTGAGCCTATGAGAAATAATAGTAGCCTCCAGTCAATAGCTTTAACCACCAGGTCCTGAGGCGGCACAATAGCACTCATCACCAGTATACCTATGCCCGAAATAGCGGCTGCTACACGCCACTCCATCTTTATGATCGTCACCACTATCACAGTAAAGAATATTGTTAACGTAATAGCTTGTGAAAGGTCAGCGTATTCACTATCTAAGTTTACTGGAGCACCCCTATATTCTGTTACAACCTCGGTTATTTTACTCCCGAGAGGCCCAGTTAAATGTACCATGCTCACAAACAGATATGACAAAAAAAATATTACAGCTATATAGATGGTAAGCTTAATCATGGTTTTCAAGACTATCACCATACTTTCTTCTAACAAATACCTTACCATAATTATTAAATTTATCTTATCTTTGTCACTAAATACTTCTAGAACCAGCCCATATATTATCAAAATATGAGAGGGCCTTAGAAACTATACTTGTACAATTAGTCTCTATTGACGCCTCATGGTTATTCATTAAAGCCGACTCAGTCCAGTTATGGCTACCAAGTATTACTGTGGAATTATCGATAATCACCATTTTAGTATGAGTTGTTATAGCTGAAGACTCATCTAGCCTTACAGGTATATTATTTGATAGAAGATAACGAATCGTTGTATCTTTATATGATTTATAGGTTTCATCATCCACAACTATTTTCACATCTACGCCTCTATTCTTTAACTTCTCCAGCGTTTCCAGTAGAATGTTTACAGGATCGCCCCTCTCATTTGGATCATATTTCACGACATACATCATTATGTATACACTTCTATTAGCGCCGCCCAGGGTCCTCAATACTGCGTCATAGTACTCTCTATCCAATAATAGATTGAGTGAACAAGTATTATTTACCATCAAACCACTTCCACCGGTTTGGAAATACCTTGAATAAACATACACACCTATAGACGCCCCGATAATCATCCCCAGTATGAAGACTATCAATAGGTTTGCAACGGCTCTCATGGGCCCACCCGATCCCTTTATTAACTATCTCTAGAAGTTTTAAATATTCGATGTAATCTTATCTTACTAGAAAAGGAGGTCTGATAATGTTTTACCGGTTTCAGAAGATATGCGGTAGGTTCAGGGAGATGTCCCTGTTTGCTTCAGTCCTTTCTAGGTGGTATGAGTGAAAGCAGTGGTGCTTGCTGGAGGACTTGGGACAAGACTTTACCCCTTAACCAAGATCACTCCTAAACCCATGATACCTCTAGCAGGCAAGCCTATATTAGAATACATTACAGAATGGCTACGTAAACACGGCGTTAAAGATATAATCATTGTGGCCCGCTACCTTGGTGACCAGATATTGGCATACTTTAAGGATCACTCATATGTTAGAGCCATGCTGCTTGATTCGAAGGATACAGCTGACGCTATAAGATTACTCGACGGCATCCTTGAAGAATCCTTTATAGTTACAATGGGTGATACATTATGTAATATTGTTTATAGAGAGATCTATGAATCACATGAGTCTTCAAACGCTGTTGCAACCATAGCGCTTAAACAGGTTGAAAACCCACTACCATACGGCATAGTCTATTTGAACGAGCAGGGGGATATACAGTTATTTATTGAGAAACCTCTATCCATAGAGGTATACTTGCTGAATATAGCATATTACAGGAGGAAGAGTTTATCGGCCTACGAGAACCTCATCAACACCGGGATATACGTGCTCAGCCAACACATACTTGAGATCCTCGAGAAGAACCCTGGTCTACTGGATTTTGGGAGGCATGTCTTCCCCTATTTGATTGAAAATGGATACAAGGTTAAAGGCTATATTTTGAAGCATAATGTGTACTGGAACGATGTTGGTAGACTGGAAACATATAGGAACGTGGCATGGGATCTCCTCGATGGTGAAATAGCTGGTTTTGAACCGGGAGCACCAAAGATCTCGCCCGGCATCTATATGCATGAATCCTCCCTGGTGAAGGGTGAGGTACATCCTCCAGTCTATATAGGTAGGAATGTCGTTATAGAGGATGATACGGTCATCGGACCCTACGTCATACTAGAGGATAACGTAAAAGTGGAACACGGATCTATTATACGGGAAAGCATCATATGGCATAACACTATAATTAGAAGGGGGTCGAAAATATATGATACAATAATAATGAACAATGTAGAGGTAGCCGAAAACACGAGAATGATGGCCTCAGTGATCGGCACGGGCAACCATGTAAGAGGGGATATTTCTAAGAAAAACATAGAGCCAGTAGAGGTGACGCCGCCTTATGCTTAAATACGTTGATGGAAGAATAACAGGAGAACCACTAGTCGATATCAAGCTAGATGATGTTGTCATGCTTGGAGCGGTATTTGGCTCGTTACTCGGTAAGAGATCACTGGTTGTAAGTGGAAGAGATGTCAGGCCTGTCTCCAGGATGTTTAAGAGGGCTTTAACGGCTGGACTAATGAGTGTTGGATGCGATATAATGGATTTCCACGAGGCTGTAAGCGGCGAGATCTCCTTCAGCATGAAGAGATTTGGAGCGAAAGGGGGTTTCAATATACATTTAAATCCTAGGAAACCCGGCTACATAACTATAAGACTCTATAAGGCTCCAGGTTACGAATTAGTTGGAAAAGAGATAATCGACATAATAGCACTAACACAGGGTAAAACCGAGGGTCAAGGGGTAGGTGAAATCGGATGGGTTAACTATGCCGAGTACATGCATGAACTATATACCTCAGCATTGATCAGCTTCATCAAGTCCGATGAGATCTCGGCCACAGGATTAAAGATTGTAGCAAGCCACGGATACGGTGCATCAGGAGAGATACTTGGAAGGCTCTTCTCACTACTAGAACTCGAGCACACATTGATGAGTAGTGGTAGGGGAAACATAGAAACATATCCATATATAAAAGAGATGAGTAAGATTGCGGCATCCACGAGGGCTTTAAAGTCTGATCTAGGCGTGGTATTCAATATAGATGCATCCGCGCTGGCTGTCTATATCAAGGATATAGGGTTCCTGCTACCTGAGGAGGTGCTTCTAGCAATATTAACCAGGTATCCAGTAAACAGTAATGTAGTTGTCGACACGTATGTCTTACCGGGAATAGTAGAATACATGATTAATAAGGGTTACCAGGTTAAAGTAGTTGAGAATGAAGAAAAGCTCATAGAAGTTGTTAGAAGAGAGAGGCCTGTTTTAGCATTGAATAGCAGAGGAGACTTTATAACTCCGTTGTTCAGCCTAGGGTATGATGCATTAATAGCATTCATGCAATTACTCGAGGCCTTCAGCATTCAAAGAAAGGAGGTATATGAGGAAGTAGCTAATGTTAGGAACCTCCTGTCCCACTCTCTAAAAGATGGGAAAGATGTATCAACTGCATGTAACAACAATCCTGAATGTATTAAGACATTATGGGGGTATAGAATACCCGGGGATAAAGTAATACGTACATACATCTATAGCCCGGAGATGGATTCGTATATAGAGTTCGTAGAGCAGTTGAGAAACCCATAAATGTTATCAATAACTTAATCAATATCGAATATAATATATTCGAATAGGTAATGCAAGCAACTAGATGAAATCAAGTAGCTAAATTATTATTGTTGTGCATGGGGAAGGTTTAATGGATAACTATATATATGCAGAGATAAGGTTGGCTGGATACAATGCTAGCAACCCGATACTGGTTGAGAGCAAGGTTGAGATCAGTAATGGTGAGGCTGGTTTAATCGCAGGGCCCTCCGGCTCTGGTAAAACAGTATTCCTCCTCAGCATAACCGGGGTGCTCAAACACTTCTTTAACGGTGTGGTTGAAGGCCGTGTAGACATAGGTGGATTAAACCCATTGAGTTACAATGACTATATTAGCTTACCGGGGAAACTTGGCTTCCTGATGCAGGATCCTGAGAGACAAATCATCTACCCCACCCCGCTTGATGAAGTAGTGGCACTGCTGGAGGCCCGGGGATACAGCTATGAGGAGGCTCGCAGGAAAGCATCCAATATTCTAGAATCTATGGGGTTACTGGATAAGGCTAATGAACACGTGGAGAATCTATCAGGAGGTGAGAAGAAACGCTTAGCAATAACCCTTTCAATAGTACATGACCCCGGGATAATACTACTTGATGAGCCCTCAGCCAGCCTGGACCCTGAGGGAATAAATTTCATTAGAAAACTCATCATAGAGAGGAAGAATAAGGGCTGTTCCATACTCCTCACCGAGCATAAGAAAGGTTATTTCATAGATGTCATCGATAAAAACTATTTGTTAATTAAGCAGAGAATAATACCGCTCAACGAGATAGATGTATTAGACTATGAGAAACCGCCACCCTGTAAAAATGGTGGCACATTGGCTGGCGAAGTAATCCTGGAGACACGTGGACTGGATATAGGGTACGGTAAACCCTTAGTGAGGAACATCAACATCTACGTGAGGCGGGGAGAGGTGGTGGCTTTAGTTGGACCCAATGGATCGGGCAAGTCAACTCTCCTTAAAACACTAGCAGGTTTCCTCAAGCCTTTGGGTGGAGAGATAGTGAAACGAAATATAAGAATGTTCTATAAGCCACAGAACCCTGATCTCGTGTTTATTCATAGTAGTGTTGAGAAGGAGGTGAGGGATGTGGTACGTAGAACAGGTTTAATGACTGAGAACATCATCTCCATGTTTCCATGGTTCCAAAGCGTGAAAAACCTGCATCCACTCCGCCTGAGCCATGGCCAGAGACGATGGTTATCACTGCTTATATCATATGCATATGGTAAAGATCTCCTCCTCCTCGATGAGCCAACTACAGGGCTTGATTACACACTGTATAATAACCTGGTTAAAACCATTAGCGAGTTAAGGAGGAATCGCTCAATGATAATAAGCACGCATGATCCACGGCTCCTCGCTGATGTAGCTGATAGAGTGTATGTTATGAGGAATAACTATGTCGTGGAGGAGGAGAAATGCCGCGTTGTCGAATCAATGTATAGGGAAATAGGTGTTACCCCTTGATGAAGCCGCATGTATACTCAACATTCATCTACGCTACAATAATAACCCTCATGGCATTCATAATTAGAAACCCCAAATGGCTTATCATGTCATCGGTAATCAGCATCGTTATCTGCCTCATATATGGTGGTAGGAGAGTCCTCTACCTAATCCTATTGGTCTCAATTGGGTTAATCGGCGTATTCGTGAACGCATTGTTTTTCGCGAACATAGGAAAGGTTGTTGTGGAGACCGGCCCAATAATTATTAGAAAACATGCACTGGAGGAATTCATGGTGGTTGCACTGAGACTACTACTAATAGCTAGCGGGGGAGGCGTCTTAGCATTAACCCATAGTAGTAGCGAGATCGCTAGAGGGTTAGCAAGGGAACTCGGGCTCCCATATTACATAGTATTACCGATATTCTACGCCCTCAGATCCCTACCATTGATAAAGCAGGACCTGGATGAGATATTATTCATGCGTAAGCAAAGGGGGTATGGAAGAGTCCCCATATCTCCCGGCAGTATATCCTCCATAATAACGCCGTTGCTCTCAATAAGCTATCAACGAGCTGTATGGGGAGGCATAAGCGCCGAGTTGAAGGGTTTGAGGGGTTCAACCATATACAGGCATATCGAAGTAAATATCCTGGATATACTTCTACTCATCTTACTCATGATTTACATCATGGCGGCATTTATTCCCGGGTAGATTTACACAGCGCCTGTGTCAAGCATGCTAGTTTGAACACTTAATCCGTGAAACCCCTTAACTGTTTCACTAAGCGAGTCGGGTTCGGCTCTTCTTCATCATTTCCTCAGGTTCGCGGTTCCTCCCCATCGCTTCAGTATCAATGGTTCTAGAGCATAATATAGTTTGTCATGGAACACATGTCTATCCAGCTCTCTAGCCCGGTTAATACTTCTCTTACTTAGATACGCCCATAGCCTCTCATTCTCGAGAAGTGTCTTTACCTGAATAAAGGCCTCATCGATGTTTCCATATGGTGCTGCAATATTCCTATTGCCCAAAGCTATATCCACCCAGCTACCTGAGTCTATCGGTATCACAACGGGTGTCCCAGCTGCCATTGCTTCGACGATCGATATTCCAAAGTGTTCTCTAGGTGTTGGATGCATGTATACCATGGCTTTTCTATACAAGTCCACTAACTCCGTTCTCGAGATATTTACTTTGAACTCGACTATATCATCTATTCCCTTCTTAAATGCTTTTTCACGGAGTTCATCGTAGTAATCTCTATTATATTTAGAGAGTGCTCCAGCGATGACGAAGCGTGGTTTATTTTTCTCTCTACTGAATTTCCTAGCCACGTAGAGGATGTTCTCGACATGCTTCTCTGGACTTATACGTGTGATACTTAAGACTATGTACTCTCTCTCATTCCTTACTAACAAGGGCTCGCTCACTATGTCATCTATATTCACTGGCGGAGTGATCACATATGGGTCAATATTATAATATTTCTTGAAGAATGATGCTGTAAAACTAGAGTTAGCTATGTATATCTTAATCTTCTTCATCATAAATGGGAAGATCACCGAGTTTAATAGTGAATATGTTTTCCCAACTAGATTAAATATACCGTTTAAGCCAGGATAGTAGATATCATGGTTGAGAAACGATGGGTAATGTAGGTAGAGTACGTCGCTGTGCCCGGACAATATATCGCCACTGGTATTTATGGTGAGTAAGGGATCCCCCTCTGGATCACCTATCCCAATTAATCTTAGTTCGGGGTGTTTTAAACCATAGTGATCCGCTAGCTCCCTCAGCTTAGATGGGGTGTTTAGTGTCACGGAGTCTATATATACTGGAAAACCCCTCTCCGTAAAAGCTATAGCTGTTTCTAGTGTAACGTACTCGGAGCCGCCGGGACCCATTAGGTATGTATTGAACATGTGATGCCTTATTAGAATATAAGTCATTAAGTACTCGTTCCCCCACTACACTTGTTCAATTGCTCCAATGGATTCGCGCTTGGCATGACTATGGCACAGTACCCCGCCTCGATCAAGGCATTCCTAAGGCTCCAAGCATCTCCTTCCCTTGAAGCATCAATAACCACGAGCTTTGGCTCACCTCTTCTAACATATTCCACCAAGTCATCGAAATCCGCGTGATCACTCAACGCTACCAGGTACGTGTAGTCGTCTATTCTTCTAAAGGGCTTGTTAAACTCCCACCCACTCAGAACAATATGCAGCGCACTTCCATCGAGTCTCCTATATTCAGCTACATTCATGTGTTTGAAAATAACTGCTTTCTCCCCAGGATTTAGCCCGCGGAGCATATCTTCTTCATGTATATAATTTCCTATCTTAATCCCATACTTCTCCAGCACCCTTGTCGAATGATATATCTTGGAGGGTAGGATAAATGGTGCCTCAATACCCTTCTCCCTTAGAATTATCATTGCCTCCTGTACTTTCCCATGATACCCGTATACATAGACCCTTTTATACCGGTAGAGGCCTTCTTCAACAAGGCTCGCGAATAACTCTGGAACCCCGTCCTTGAATGGCCGCCTATAATTAGGGTTACCATAAGTTGATTCCATCACGAGTACATCCAGATCCTTCATCACCTGTGTTTTGCCGTCAAGTTTAAAATCACCTGTATAGCCAAGTCTAAGCTCCCTGTACTCAACGTACACTTGTGCAGCCCCCGGGATGTGGGATGCCTGAAACAGACAGAGGGTCTCGTTGTCATCAATGACCAGGCACTCCTTATAGTTCAATGGCTTCTTCTTTAACCTGTAGTATGGTAGTAGATATTTATCAACGTAGTTAAGGGATTCAATTAGATCCAGGGTGATTGATGTAGCGATTATCATCTTAGAGTATTTGATACTCTCCTCCAAACCCCCTAAATGATCTACATGGGCATGTGTAATCACTCTAACTGGTTTCTCGGCATATCCATCAATCGATATGTTTTCACCCAGTATTATGGCACCGTTCTCCCGTATATTAATGGATTCAAGTAGCCTGGCATAGTTACCTGTAGACAGCATGAACCAGTATCCCCGCTTACTTTCTTACTTCATCTGAGACAGGCTTCCAACTACGGGTCTTAGAGTCATATAGAATCATGTTATCCTCATATAAGGCTTTCCAGAGCAAATATCCTTTTTCACCAAGTATCTTCTTCAAGTCCTCCTCGGTATTAGTCTTGGCCTCTTTAAACAGCTTCTCCTTGAACTCATTCCAAAACTCGCTGTCGACAGCGATTCTCTCCTTGCTTAAATGAAGTACCACAGCCCCCATTCTCTCGAAGTATGAGAAAAGCCTGTCACGCTGTATTCTAGCTGGTAACATGCTTTCAAACACTATTTTGTCCTCGCGGAGCCTCTCTATCCCGGTCTTATATGGTTTGCCAACCTTACCTTCACCACGTGTCTCACCCGGTTTAGCACCCTCCTTACCCTCAATACTCTTTATCTTTTCCTCTAATTCGTCAACTCTTTGAATCAGCTCAGCCAGCTGGCGCCTCATGTTTTCAAGGGGTGCCAAGCCTTTATTGATTTCATCCTGGATGAATTTTTCGAGGCGGGAACGCATCCTCTCTAGTTCTTCCGCCCCGGTTTTCTCGGTCATCGATAATAGTTCCCTGGAAAGTACTTCAATGATGTAGCTTGAGACATCCTTGAAGCCTAGCTCTAAAGCCTTCTTCTCTAAACTCTTATAGAGTTCCTCGTTTATCAATATCCTTATCTCTCTCTTACTATCTCCACTCATGGTTTAAACCTGAGAATATATTATTTATGCCGGCTTTATATCAAGATACCTTATACCTTAAAACACTTCCCTAGAGCGATCATTCACCAGTCCTAAAATACCCTTAAACCATGGGAGAAATATTGCCTGATCGATGCTGGGTGATACTGGTTAGTAAGCCCAGTGAAATGGTGATGTATATATGGCTGATCTACTTGTATGGGAAAAACCCGACTTAAATACTTTACCCGGTGTAATTAAGAAGGCCATAGTTGAAGGGAGGGTAGTTATTATTATTGGCGAATGCAGCATTGAGTACGAGGGTAGAAGTGCATCTAGGCTTGGAAACGGTGAGAGGATACTGATTATAAAGCAGGATGGCTCCGTTCTAGTACATCGCCCCCAAGGATACTCACCCGTTAACTGGCAACCAGAGACATCAGTGATAGAGGTCTGGACCGATGACGAGGTTATAGAGGACAAGCGCACGGGTTGCAGGGCGTGCGTCAACGTGACTGGCTGCCCAACACTCTACATCGAGGACGGGAAGGCGAAGATCGTGGAGGACGACTGCACAGGCTGCGGTCTGTGCGCTAGGTTCTGCCCGTACAAGGCTATAGTCGAGGTGGGTGGGGCTTGAGCAGGATGTTCAACATCCTCATATCCTCGGTAGGCGGGCAGAGCGGGCTGACGCTGTCGAGGATAATGGCCGTGGCCGCTGTGAGGTAGGGGCTCAGCGCGAGGACCGGAGAGACGCTGGGGATGGCACAGAGGTTCGGCAGCGTTCTCAGCTTCGCGAGAGTCGGTGAGGACGCCCAGTCACCGATATTCGGTCCGGGCGAGGCGGACTACATCATCGGCCTGGAGCTCTTCGAGACTGTGCGAGCTACGAGGTACCTCCACGACACCGGAGTTGTCTTCGCAGCCGACGAGTACAAGCCGCCGGTCAGCGCCAGCCTCAGCCCTAGCCCGGCCTGAGCGATGGAGAGCGTCCTAAGGTCGCTGAAAGAGGTTGTGGGCGAGAAGCTCCTAGTGGTCCCCGCCAGGGACCTAGCAGTGAGGGCCGGCTCGGCCAGGGCCATTAACATGGTTATGCTGGGGGTCTTCAACGCGCACGCACGCCTCTTCGCCGACGACGTCGTGTACGAGGCTATCAAGAGCGTGCTCCCGGGGAGGGCGGGAGAGGTCTCTGTCAAGGCCTACGAGCTGGACAAGGCCTTCTACGCAGAGAGGGCTAAGAGCGCCTGACCCCGGGTGGTAGTGTCTGGGGATCAGGCTGTACATAGGTAGCGTGAACCCGTCTAAGGTGCGGGGGGTCGTGAGCGCCTTCCAGAGCTACTCCCCCGTCTCCGACGTTAGAGCAGTGAAGGTGGAGACCGGCCTGCCGCCACAGCCGATCGGCCTCGACGTGATCGTCAGGGGCGCGGAGCTGCGGGCGAGGCTGGCGATGAGCGGGGACTGCGACTTCAGCACGGGTATCGAGGCGGGTTTCTACAGGTTTGGCTCGACCTACTTCGACATCGAGGCCGCGTACGTCATCTCGAGGGAGCTCGGGGAGTCGCTAGGGTTCTTCCCCTCCTTCCCAGTCCCGACGTGGTTCGTCGACGAGATACTGTCAGGGAGGTTCAGGGAGCTGGAGGAGATCGTCGACAACCTCTACAAGACGGAGAACATAGGGGAGAAGATCGGCTTCATCTCGCTCCTGACCAGGCACGTCGTAGTGAGGTCCGAGCTGTCGAGGCTGACCACCCTGATGGTGTTGACAAAAATACTCAATAGAGAGCTGTACGAGAAAAGTGCCCTACGCTAGTCCCTTCTTCCTCCTCACGTACAGGTCTATCTCTTCCGCAGCCCTCTTCCCGTCTGCCATGGCCTCGACGACCGTCGACTCGCCTCTTATAGCGTCGCCCCCCGCGAACACGCCGGGCAGGCTCATCATGAGGTGGTCGTCTACGGCTATCGTCCCGTCCTCGTTGAACCTCAGCCCGCTCTCCTCCATGAGCAACCTGTTGGGTTCCAGCCCTATCGCTATAACCACCGTGTCCGCGGGGATCTCGACGTACCTACCCGTCCCGACGATCTTCTTCTTGCCCCTCTCGTCGAGCTCGTTGAGGGGCTCCATTACCTCGAACCTCACAGCCTTAACGAAGCCGTTCTCGTCGCCGAGGAACTCGATCGGCTGCAGGTAGTACTTGAACTCCACGCCCTCCTCTTCCGCGTGCAGCACCTCGTCCCTCCTAGTCGTCTTCAACATGTCCTCCCTGTCCCTCCTGTAGACGACGACCGGCTTGCTGCCCAGTCTCAGAGCTACCCTCGCCGCGTCCATGGCGGTGTTACCTCCCCCGATTATCAACGTGGTCTTCCCGACGCTGATCGGTGTGTCCCACTCTGGGAAGAGGTGCGCCCTCATCAGGTTGACCCTGGTGAGGAACTCGTTAGCCGTGTAGATGTTGTTCAAGTCGACGCCCGGGATGTTGAGTAGCTTGGGTGTACCGGCGCCGCTGCCAATAAAGACGGCGTCGTACTCGCTCAATAGCTCGCTCAGCAGCACGGTTTTCCCCACCACGTGGTTCAGCCTTATCTCAACGCCTAGGTTCTCGACCTTCTTGATCTCGTGGTCTAGGACGCTCCTGGGCAACCTGAACTCGGGTATCCCGTACGCCAGCACACCCCCAGGCCTGTGGAGGGCCTCGTATACGACGACTTCATAACCTCTCAACCTAAGCCAGCCGGCCGCTGACAGCCCGGCGGGGCCCGAGCCTACCACCGCTACCCTTCCCTTGACCCCACTGTTCTTAGAGACCATCTCGGCCAGGATCTTCTCGTCCAGTCCATTCTCCCTCGCGTAGTCTCCGACGTACCTCTCTAAGAGGCCGACGGAGACGCTCTCGCCTATCTTGGAGACTACGCAGTTGCCTTCACAGAACCACTCCTGGGGGCAGACCCTGCCCGTTATGGAGGGGAAGAGGTTGTCCTCGTAGACCTTCCTGGCGGCCGCCTCGAGGTCCCCCTTGACAATGTACTCTAGGAAGGCCGGGACTTTGACCCTCAACGGGCACGCCTTCGAGCATGGGGCGAACCAGAGGGGGCAGCGGAGGCACCTCGAGGCCTCTCTAACAGAAGTCTCGTAGTCGTAGCCCAAGACCACCTCGCCGAAGCTCCTCAGCCTCTCGCTTACGGGCAGGACCTTAGGTGTAAACCTCTTCTTGACCACTCGGGACAAGACAGCTCACCTCGCCAGGTACTTGTCCAGTGCGATCTTCTCGACCTTCTTGAACCTCGCGTCCCTCCTCAGGACGTCGTCCCAGTCGACCAGCCTGGCGTCAAACCAGGGGCCGTCTCTACACGCGTAGGCTATCACCCCGTTGTACCTGACTCTACAAGACCCGCACATCCCCGTCCCGTCCACCATTATCGTCCTAACGAGAGCGTAGACCCTCACGTCCAGCCCCGCCGTCGCCTCGGCGAGCTTCTTGAGGTTGGCCAGCGCACCCCCGGCGAAGACGGCCTTCACCTCCCTGCGAGCCAAGAGCTCCCTCAGTAAGTCGATGTAGTGCCCCTTATACCCGGCCGTGCCGTCTAGTGTAGTTATGAAGTACTCGTCAACATACTTCTTGGCCAAGTACTTCTCGGGGTACACCTCCTTCTCGGTCTTGAAGGTCTGGATCGATATCACCTTGTTGCCCAGCTTGGCGAGCTCCTGGGCGAGACCCAGCTGCTCGGCGTGGCCGCAGACAGCGTCTGACGCCAGCACGACTGTCCCGTAGCTCTCCAGCTTCAGGGGCCTACCTAGAGGGCCCGCTACAGCGTACAGCGAGCTCCCCACCTTGAAATCTCTGTAGAGCTCAACCGAGGTCTTTCCTAGCTTCTTAATGAACATCCCCACCCTACCACCGTTAATAGTTGCGACCGATATGGGGACGCGCTCACCCCTCTCGTGGGTCATGATTATCACGAACTGGCCTGGCCTCCAGTGCCTGGAGACGTGGGGACTCTCCACCTCAAGGTAGTAGTCCTGCTCGTTCAGGTCTTCCTTCATTGTCACACGGAACATGTTAACACCCCTTTCGTTTAACCTACCTAACAATTACCATTGGAAGGATATATAAACGAATATGTAGTAGACGTTCGGCTATGTACACCGCGCTCTCGAGTCCGGGGTAGGGCTTAGCCGTGTAGTAGCGGGTGAGGGGGTGTGCGGTGAGCTCGGAGTGTTGCGAGGAGCTGGTCTCGGAAGCCAAAGAACTGGTCGTGAAAGCCCTCCACGACTACTTGTCGTCTCGTTGCCGAGCCCCCGTCTCGGCTGTGGAGGTAACGGGGCAGAAGAGGGTGACCATATCGCTCCGCGGGTAGTACAGGCGTTTCACTCCTACAGCCGACTTCGATAAGTTGAGCCGGGCCCTCAAGTACTTACTCAAGTGTATGCCGGTGGAGGAGCTGAGAGCCCTCCTAAGGGCTGTGGAGGTCGGTGCGAGCGGGAAGGAGTACTACGTCGTGGTCGAGTCCGCTACACTGAGAGAGGTTTGCCGTAGCCTGGCCGGCGTCCTCAGCCCCTTACCCACTCTGTCCACGGTGTAGAGCAGGATGGCCTCCCCCACGAGATGGTGAACGCGAGGAGGGGTATGCTCAGGCACGTCACGGCGTAGCCCGTCACCGTTAGAGCCCACAGCGCGGCCGAGGAGCCTATGTAGGTTGCGAGGAGGCCGCTGAGGAACCTGAGCAACGTCCCCACGAACTCGCCGAGGCCTATCAAGCTGACCATGACCTGCGGCGTCTTCAGCGACTCTAGGAAAGCCCCGCTGACGCTCCTGTCACCCTCATAGACCATGTTGGCCATTGGCGACACTAGGCTCGGCAAGATGAAGACCAGCAGAGTCCTCCTCAAAGCATGCCCTCCCCCCGCTTGTATTGTCCGCCCCAGTAAATAACGGTTAGCCCGGAAGTAAAGGGGGCTACTTGCCCAGGGCGGCCCTGGCCCTTTCTACGAGCTCTCTCATTAACTTACTGAAAAGGAACCCACGCGCTCTCTTGCGGGCGTTTCTCGACATCTCCTTCCACTTCTCCTCGTCTTTCAACAGCGCTTCTATAGCGCTCGCCGCGCCGTTCACGTCGTCGGGGCCGTTGACGTGTACACCGTCTACCCCGTTCCTCACTAACCACTTCTGCCCGTACACCGCCGAGGTCACCACTGGGACCCCGCCGTACATGAACTCGAGCTGTGTGAGACCGAAGTCCTCCATCAGCGACATTATGATGTTCAGGTACGAGGTCTTGACCAGCACCACCTTCTCATCGTCCCTCAACTCCCCTATCAACACAATGTTCCTCAGGCCTCTCACAGCCCTCTTCACCTCCTCCCACTGGTCTCCCAGTCTACCAGCTACCACGAAGAAGACGTCCCGCCTGTCCTTGAAATGCCTCGCGATCTTTGCAACGGCCAGGGGGTTCTTCCTGTACTCGACAGTCCCCAAGTAGGCGACTACTCTGGCGTCCTCGGGTATCCCGTACTTCTCCCTGAAAGACCTCGCATCAGCCCTGTCCACGAGCTCCGCGAAGTCGTCGAGGCCTCCTGGGAACAAGTGCATGAAGTCCGGTGAGGCGCCCATGGTGACCATCTCCTCAGCTTCAAGGGGGGTGAGAACTATGATCATCGAGCTGGCCTTGAAGATGGACGGTAGTGCTGTCGTGCTCCAGGCCATCCTGTAGGTCCTCTCTACGAGGGAGTACCTGAGAGAGTCGGAGGGCTGGTAGTGGCTCATGTGGCCCATGACTGTCGGGGGTATACTCTCGCCTAGGCTCTTCATGAGCTTCTTCCAGAGCTAGTGGAACCTAACTTCAGGATACTGGAGGATGAGAAGAAGCTTGGTTCCGGTCAAGCAGATATATATGGGGTAGATGGAAATGGCCGCCCAGTTATAGTCGAGTTAAAAAGGGTTCCCGCATCGAGGGAAGCTGTTCTCCAGCTATACGGTTACGTGAAATCATATGAGGCAAAATACGGTAGGAGGCCGAGGGGTATACTCGTCGCGCCATCATTCTCACCCTCAGCCATAGAGGCTTTGTAGAGACTACAGCTAGAGTATAAACTCATGGATCTCCGAGAACTATATAGGCTGGCTCTTAAGAAAGGATATAGAAAGAGCATCTTAGATTATGGTAGAAAACAGGTTTGAGGATTATGTGGGAGAAAATAAAGAACGATGCCATGCTACGTGATTCAGATATGAATAGAGGTTTAGATGATGTGGTGAAGTATAATGTAACAGCTTCATCATATGATGAACTATATCGCGGCGAGCAGTATAGTAAGTATAGTGTATTAGTTGAAATAGTTAATGGAAAACTAGATTCATCCCTGGTACTCGATGCAGGATGCGGTACAGGGCTATTACTAGAGTATCTCGGGGAGAATAACATCGATAAATATAGGAGATATATATGTTTAGACCCGAGCACCGGTATGATAGAGAGACTTGCTGAGAAAAACATTGATCACCGTGTAATACCAGTAGTAGGTTACGCTGAGGAGATACCGGTTAGGGATTCAAGCATCGATATAGTTGTCTCGATCACTACATGGGGCAATATAGCTGATAAGGAGAAGGCCGTTAATGAGTTTATTAGGGTGACCAAGGAAAACGGGTTAATAGTGGTCTCTAAACATTTAAAGCATAACACTATTCCTCCCTCATCGATAAACAAATGCTTCAAGGAGGTTGCTGTCCACATAGATGTATTCTACACGTGTAAACCAGTAAATAAGGCAAGCAGTGGATAATGGGCGTTATCTCCACTGGAAAATACTTTTAAAGACTACTAAGTTTATATACACCATTGTATTAAACTAGTAATACATGGTGTATATTCATGAGCAACGTGTCCAAGGGCTATAGACCGCCTTCACCTCTAAAGGTATTGAAGAGTGCTGAAGGACAAGTAGTGCTTGTAAGGATCAAAGGTGGCATCGAGTATGTTGGAACACTGGATTTAATAGATCCCACGATGAATATAGTGTTGAGTGACTGTACAGAGTATGGTGGTGATGGTAGACCAACTTCGAGATATGGTAAGATAATAATAAGAGGCAGTCACGTGGAGTTCATCAGCACCAATTATGGACAAGTGGCACCAGACAAGGTTACTCTGTGATTAAGGAAAGAATATTATGGAGAAATATTACAGCAGGATAGAGATTTTCATCCTAGCTAATGATTATGCTGAAATGACCAAGGGTTTTCTAGCACAGCATGGTGTCTCCTACTTCATCCGATCGTCACCAACACCCCGAGTATCTGGATCGTTGTCTTCTACCCCCACCGAGGACGTGCTACCAAGGGGTCACAGTAAACCCGCCCTCCGGGAACATTGTCACGTTCCCTCCGACTACTACCACGTTCACGGTCACGAAGACGACGACCGCCACAACCACATTGACATCCACGGTGACGTCGACCCTGACGCAGACCATCACGGTCAGGCACAACTCAACGCTCACGCAGACGATGACGGTGACCCAGACAAACACCGTTGAAAACCCTGTCATAGCGCAAGCCAGCAAGGCAGCCTCAACTCTCGTGAGCACCGGCTACATCTTCATCATAGGCTTCCTCGCGCTGACAACAGCTATAGCCGCATCGATGAGTATCCTAGCTCACAGGCCCCTCTTCAACACGATCAAGAGAATTGAGGAGCTAAGAAAGAGGATCCAGGACTTCCTCACAGCCTCGTAGCCGTTTGCCCCTAGATGTTCACTCCAATCATTTTATACGAGTCCGTGATCCCATCTAGGGACATCCGCCTCGCCCACAGGGCTCTGGGTACCCGTGTGGGTTCATTGGCGGCGGTCGAGCCCACCGCCCCGCGGGGCTCTGAGTAGGTTCCACACAGCTACCACGTCCCTGTGCCAGTACTCGCCGCCCCTAGTGCACCTCCCAACCCTAGACCCGTTCTCGTAGGCGATCTCCGAGCCGTGAACCGGGCGGAGCCTAAACGTGTTCCTCGGATTTACCGTGCCGCCTAGAGGCACCTTAATCTAAAATTAGTAATAGGTGCACGGAAATTTGAGACAGAGGTAGAACAATGCTTTTAAGGGGAAAAAGATAGTATGATAGGGGGTCCGCGTTTGAAAAAGCCGGCCGAGCACGTAGCGCTAACAGCAGCGTTGCTGATCTCCGTTCTCGTAATCGCCCCAGTACTTTACGGGTACCACGTTCAAACATTTAGTAGCGCGGTTGCTGGAGGGTCGCGGTCTTACGACTTGTTGGGGATAAACAGCCTAGTTAAGTTCTACGTTGTTGGAAGCATCCCGAGTAGTGTACAGCGACTCTTCAAGTCATTGGGCATACAGCTCACCTATATACCGCTAGAAGAGGGCTTAGCAAGAGCGACTAAGCTTGAGGACAACTCAGTCGTAGTAATCAATACGCGGGATGCGGGACTCAAGCCCCTAAACTACTACTACGTGCTTACAAGGCTGCTCGACAAAGCCTCCAACTACATAATCGTGCTCGTCAACAAGGATACAAAGGCGCGGGACCATTTAGTGCTAGACGCTCACGCCTCAGTCTTCAAAGTACTCTCACAGGTCTACGGCAAGACCTACCAACCGGTAATAGTGTGCGACCCAAGCGACGAGGCTCTATGGCAACCTAGAGAAGGCGAGAAGCCCGGTGGTTGCAGACTGCACCCAGCGGTAGTTAGCGCGGATGCCGTGGCCTACTACACGAGGCCCCCGGGCACTGTAATAATTGAAAACCTGGACGAAAACAACGCAGCCAGCGTGGTGATCTTCGTATTGAAGGCCTACTTACCCGACAGCGTGTTCACCAGGCTCGCGCCTCTCTTGCCTAGAGACCTTGTTCCATCAACGTCGATTAAGGAGGGGCCTAGCGGCATGGTTCCGCTGGGCACCGTTGGCTGGATCACAAACTACACGAGGGGGAGAGTGTGTGGAGAACTCACAGGCTACCAGTCATTTTACATCCGATATTACTACGGGAACTTTACGTCGGCCATCGGCACTCTGTACCACGTGTTTTACGCATATGCTGTTCACTCGGGTAAGGGTTACCAGACCACTTGTGGGCGGTCTACAATCAACCACTACCCAAGAGTATTTGAAACCGTAATACACTGGAAGACTGACGCCTATCCTGGTCAAGTGCTGGACGACTGGGGTAAGAACGTCGGCTCGCAGAGGGTAATAACCTACACCATCTCATCAGGCATAGGCTTTTCTGCTACTATTGAATACTCGACAGGTTTTACAGAGCCAAACGCGCCATACTATACGTGGATGGACTTAACAGACCCGTATTTAGGTATGGTCAGAGTGAGACACATAGTTGAAAGAGGGGGATGGCCTGAGGACCGGCTGAACGATGTGTTATTTACGGTCGTGCCGAGTAGCTTTGGATACTTAGACCCTAACAAGCCTTATGGATACCTGCCAATGGTGGTATATCACTCGATGTACATGGAGCTGAACACCGGCGACAGCACGAACGTCACGATGGCCGTCCTTTTGTGGAGCAATAGCTATAGCTGGTGGATCACGTCTTAGCTTTATCTGCTTTACAACCGAAAGCCCCGCCCTTTAGGGCGGGGAGGAGGTCAGGGAGATGATTTTGTAAGGATTCATATAGCTCTACAGATATCAATATGATGATTGTCCCCGTTGATCCAGTTCTAATTTAAAGCCGCTTAAAAGGTGTTCCGGTAGCGAGCAGCAGGCATCATATAATTCAGATTTATCGCTTATTAACTTGTGCACCGGGTTCGCGATTCTTTCAACCAATTCCTCTTCAACGGCAACTTTATCCAGATTATTTTTAACTGGGTGGGGCCTCATACATCCAAGATATATTTTCCCACCGAATACTTTCCTCGCATAGCGTAAGTTATTTATCAGCGTGTCCGTACTAGGTAGAGCAATATTCCTTGATTCAGGTATGTATACTAGTAGCGTGATCTCCCTTAATCCATACTCCTCAATAACTTTGATTTCCCTGGTGAATATATCTATCGTGAAACCTGGATGCCAGAGATATATATGTGGGACAACGTGTAACCCAGCCTCAATCATTTTATTTAGGGTTTCAATGTAACTGTCGCCACTGAGATTCAGCCCTCTAATGTATTTTATTATGTAATTGCTAAGCGTGAACTCGAAGTCTATTACATCTATTAGTCTCTTGAGTGAATTAAGGAGCTCAATGTTCTTCTGTAGCCCTAGGTGAGCATTATAGATGAAGCCATATTTCCTTTTACCATCCCTCAAATAGTCAACGTATCCCTCGATTGGTAAACGTCCTTCTCTGGTGAATCCCCCGCTTACCAATATACCTCTAACTCCTGACTCAAATAATTCTCTAAGTGTTTTCCCTGGATCGCCTTTACTTAGGTCAACCATGTTTTTAAGGTAGCGGCCCCTACAAAACCTACAGTTTAACATGCAGGCTGGGCCCGTTATAGATACGGTTGTAAATTTTCTTAAATGCATGAAATACTTCAAGCCTTAACACCTATGCTCTCCAACTCTCTCATTATTTCATTTCTGTGTTTTTCAAGGATTTTACGTGAGGGGAAGTTATATATTACTCTGGGTAGGTCTGTGTAAAACGGCCTATTACAACCGGGACATCCCCTTGTATATAATGCCTCATAGACGTCTATTCCTGGCTGTTGTTTAAACCTCATGGAGTCTAGATCAATGTACTCTAATGGGTCTTCCCCGTTTTCAATGAGCTCTACTGCTAACTGGATTATCCTATAGTATCTTTTATCAATACTCTTCATGTTACTTGAGTCAAAGTAGTTGAATAACGCGACCCGAGCCCCCTTCGAGTATATTTTTATAATGGTTTCAAGGGCTTCTCTGAGGCTCTCGCCCAGACCTACGATGATGTGTACATAAACATTCCCCTCTCCAAATACGTCGACGGCTTCCTCAATGAACCTCCAGTAGATCCTCCACGCGTAGGGTTTCCCCCATTTAGTAAACAATTCCTCTGTAACGGTGTCAAGGCCTACTCCAAGCTTATCTACACCTAGCTCCTTGAATTCCCTTAGAATACTCTTGGAGACAGGTGTTATAGCCAGTGATACAGGGAGATCGCTTACTCGGGTTATTTCACGTATAAAGACACGGGCTTCCTCGATAAATCCCTGCTTAATAATTGTCTGGAAGCACACGCGGTCGAAGACGTCCCGCCATGAATCCAATACAGTGGCTAACTCCACGGGTGGCCAAGTCACCTTGCCAAGCCAGTCTTTACCAGCTCTCGAGCTTCTCGACTGATTACAGAACCTGCATTTACCGAGGCATCCGTTTTCAGAGTATTGAAGAAAGTATGCTGTTCTAGGTTCATCAATAATCTTTATATCTGCTAACCCGAGCTTTGCAAGCGTACCTATTGATGCCCTGACCAACATTGCTATTTCACACCTTAAATTTAAAATTAAAATAACACTATAAATACAGATAACCATGTTACAAAGTAATGCCCGGGATAGCTGCCATGAGGCTTAGAGTAATAATCGATCTAGATGGCGGATCGGCATTTTTCAATATGGGAATGGATGAGGCATTGCTTAATCTTAGGATGCGGGAAGAGATACCTGATACGCTGAGGCTCTACGTCTTCGACCCCTCGGCTGTAACCATAGGGTATTTCCAGAAAATAGAGGAATCGGTGGATATGGATTATGCGTCATTACACGGGATAGATGTAACGAGGAGGATCAGTGGTGGGGGCTCGGTATACCATGATAGAAACGGTGAAGTAACATATAGTATTGTAACACCCGCTAGAGGAGTCTTCAGCGATGTACGTGAAAGCTATGAAGTAATATGCAAGGGATTAATCGAGGCATTAAAGCTATTCGGGGTTGAAGCATCATTCATGCCCATCAACGATATCGTGGTTAATGGAAGAAAGATATCGGGCAGCGCCCAGGCAAGGAGAAAAGGATACCTGCTACAACATGGAACACTAATGTATGCAACAGACCTGGACACCGTGTCGAAGGTGTTGAAAGCTCCCCCAGTTAAACTGGTTTCTAAGGGAGTGAAAAGCATTAGAGAAAGAGTCATCACGCTTCAAGAAGCATTATCTAGGAGGGTCAGCAAAGAGGAGGTTGCCGAGGCATTGTTAAAAGGGTTCTCGAAGGCATTAAACGCCGAGATATACATAGATGAATACAGTGAAAACGAGTTGAGGCTTACCGAGGAACTATCCCTTAAGTATAAGAGCAGGGAGTGGGTATTTAAGAGGTGATACCATATGAGGCTGACAAGAGTACTTAGAGGGGAGAAAACAGTAAGCATAGACATCGAGGTTGAAGAATGCGCAATAAGGATGATCATGTTCTCGGGTGATTTCTTCGCCTACCCCGAGGAGAACATAGAGAAACTAGAAGAATCCTTAAAAAACTGCAGAAACCTTGAGTGCGTTGATAACGCTTTCAAAACCGTTGAAAACACATTATTCATTGGTGTCGACTGGGAAACCTTAAAGAATGAAGTAGTAAACATGTGGAGGGCACTGTGTAAGTGAATCAGCCTAAGTAATACTCCAATAACAACGCAGTCACCACACCAAGAAGAACTCCTATGGTTGATTCCGAGAAATGCTCCCTATGGGTTTCAGGGATTACTTCATGGACTACAATAAAAACCATTGCACCACTACTGACACCAGCTAGGATAGTGTCTAAACCCTTGTATAAAGTCCCTATGTAGCCTGAAGCCAGGGCTGCACCTGCTTCTGCAGAGGCGGCGAGAAGTGATAATAGTAGGGCAGACATCCTTCTACCCATTATTATATAGGGTAGTCCAGCCATAAATCCTTCCACAATATCCTGTAATCCTATGGCTATAGTAGTGGAAAACCCGAGTGCTTGATCAATAATTGTTGATGAACCAACAGTCAGCCCCTCTGGTATATTATGGAGTATCATGGAGAACGCGATGAGCCAGGCCATTTTAAGTTTTTGCCTGAAAAAGACTGGCCCCTCATATCCCTTAATCATATGTTCGTGAGGTACTATGGCTTCAAGAATCCACATAACTGTGAACCCAACCCCAAAGAAGAGGGGTTGTAAAATACCCCCACCGGTCTCATAGATCATGTTGAATGAGACTGTTAGCATGACACCACCGGAGAAACCGAGGGTAGCGTCTATGCCACTATCGGTGAATCTAAACCCTACTAGAACTGGAATAATGCCCACTATTGATAAAGCAAAAATTACGAGCGTATTTACTAGTAATACATCACCAATCACTCTGATACCCTCTAAGACTACTTACTGAATCCCTGTGCTAATTCAGCTAGTGTAGCTAGTTTTCCACTTATTCCCTCAAGTAGTTTGGTGCAGGTGTTCCTTGGTTGATTAACGATACAATTCTTCCATATATGCGTGTAAGCGGTGTTTAAATCACTATAATATTTATGTGCCTCCATAGGCTTTGATTCAAGTAAAGTGGTTAACACGTTATCGACTAGGTTCACTAGTGCATATAAGTACCTGTATTCAGTCATGAACCCGGGGTTTTTGACTATGCTAGCCTCCCTAATAGTCCTTATCTTTACTGCAAGCCATATGTCACCATTCATTTCAATGAGTCTCTCCATGAAAAACGCTGATTCAAGTGGTGGCATGTTTTCAAAGGGGCCATCTATAATGTATTCAAGGAGTCTCACATACTGTCCACCCAGGTTCCCAACCTTTATTAACTTCGAGAGCAACTCATCAATAACCCTGTACACCTTATCGGCTAACCCTATCTCGCTCAATGTATCTAGGATCGATATACTGCACTCCAACTCATTGATACCATGTTGCAACCTAGACTTCACTAAGCCCCCTATACTCTCCAATAACTTATCTACCTCTAGTTTTCCCACTACTTTACTGAAGAACTCGTTGAATCCATCCCTATCCACCATCTGTTTCACCGTACACAAAGCATTCAGAATAGTAGATAGTGGCCCAGGATCCTCATCTCGTATAAGGGTTCTTGACAAGGCTTCCACGTATCCTTCCGATTCACATGCATTGATTCTAATACATGCTACAAGTTCCCGGATATTTATGGATTCAATCAAGGATATCCACCATATTATGGTCGATCATGAGATTGCTTTAATTTATACTAGATCCTAACTACTAATATATCTCATAACCTTTAATCTAGCTGTAATTCCGGCTTATAGGCCGTTGGGAGTTCCTCATATAGTGTAAGCATTAGATTCGTTGAGTGAAATAAGGGAACGGCCATATAATTAGCTATGTGTTCTGATCACCGAAAAATTTTTATTCACCTAATACAATCATGTTTATAATAGAGTGTTAGGATGACCTAACAGGTATCGAACATGACTACAACACTGGACAACGTTAAGCCAGGGTCTAGGGCCAGGATCATTAATATATTACATCGGGGAGGCTGGGTTTACAGAATGTACCAGCTCGGGGTATTTCCAGGGGTAGAAGTAGAAGTAGTATATAATGACGGAAGAGGCCCCATAGTGCTTAGGGTAGGCGACTCAGAGATAGCCGTGGGGAGAGGGATAGCTAGGAGAATAATTGTGGAGTATAGTGGGGGATCATGAAGTGAAGACGGTCAAGGTAGTGTTTATAGGGCAACCCAACGTCGGGAAATCATCCCTCTTCAACCTAGTGACTAAATCCCATGTCGAGGTAGGTAACTGGCCCGGGAAGACAGTTGTAGTGCATAAAGGCGAGATCACGTATGGAAGCTACCAGCTCATACTCTACGATCTCCCCGGGATCTATGGTTTCTCAACATTAACGCAGGAGGAGATTGTTGCAAGGGAAGCCATATTAGCTGAGAAACCGGACGTCATAATAGTTATAGCTGATTCAACTATTCCAGAGAGAACTATGAGTATTCTCATTCAGGTGCTGGAGTTAACCGGTAGGGTAGTCCTTGTTTTCTCGAAAACCGACCTCACACACAGTAAGGGCATACATATAGATTACAGAGGGATAGAGAAAGAGCTAGGGATACCTGTAGTTCCAGTATCAATAGCCTCGGACATGGAGATAGAGGACTTACTTAAAGCAATAATTGATGTTGCAGAGGGTAGAAAGGGCCGTAGAGAACCCTTGAGGATCGATTATAATGGATTAAATGAGTACATAGACTCTATCGAGGATGTATTATTGAAGGCCGGGCTACCGATTGATCTCCCATCCAGGTGGATCAGTATCAGGTTAATCGAGGGAGATAAGATACTTGAGGAGCAAGTCAAAGCCGTTATCGGGCCGGCCATGTGGAGTAGAATAGAGGATACGGTGAGAGAGGCCCATAGACTACTAGGTGATCCCGCAGCAAAGATCACGGAAGCCAGGTTCAAGCTTATAAGTGAGATCTCATCAAGACACATAGCCAAGGTAAAGATAAAACATGGCTCAACGGTTTCAATATTCTATAGACCTCTCCTCGGAACCATTATTTCCATAGGAATATACCTACTAGTATTCACACTAGTATTCACCATAAACACAGGTTTCCCGTTAAACATAATTTTTTCAGCACTCGGCTTAGATAGTATCGCATTACTCCTGGAAGAATACTCGTTTAGCAGCCTAGTTGAGAAAGCATTCACATTCGTAACTAGCTTAATACAACCCCTCTCCAGTAGCAACCCTATTC
Organism: Desulfurococcus amylolyticus Z-533; assembly: GCF_000513855.1. Taxonomy (NCBI): domain Archaea; kingdom Thermoproteati; phylum Thermoproteota; class Thermoprotei; order Desulfurococcales; family Desulfurococcaceae; genus Desulfurococcus; species Desulfurococcus amylolyticus. The sequence continues at coordinate 271,632 of NZ_KI911318.1, read as the reverse complement.
TATACGGTTTCATAGCCGATGGAATTCTAGGTGGCGTCGCATCTATACTAGTGTTTCTTCCATTAATCCTACTCATGGTTTTGATCCAGGTAATAATTGAAGACAGCGGATTAATGTCAAGGCTAGCAGTATCCTCTCATGCATTCCTCTCTAGGCTTGGATTAAGCGGGCATGCGTTCTTCTCATTCATGCTTGGATTCGGGTGTAATGTACCGGCCATACTAAGTACTAGAACCAACCCTAACTCTCTGGAGCGGTTGAGGCTGATACTAACACTCTCATTTATACCATGCCAGGCAAGGCTTGTTATACTCCTTGCATTCACATCAGCTACTACAAGATTCTCCATGGGATTACTCATCGCTCTCTCATACATCATAAGTATAATTGTATTCATGAGTGTCAACTACCTGCTTTACAGGTTCAGCAGTATGGATAAGAAAGAACCCCAGTTATTAATAGAGATTCCGGCTTACCATAGACCTCTAGCCAGGGTAGTGTATTGGAAAACTATTGCAACAGTAAAGCATTTCGTGAAGAAGGCTGGATCAATAATATTTACTGGTAGTATAATCATATGGCTGTTAACATCCTTCACACCAACCCTCTCGTACACCGACAACATTGGAGAAAGCATTGCAGCAGTTGTTTCAAAGAATATGCAATTCATTACTATTCCTCTCGGGATAACCGGTGAAAGTGCATGGATTATCTCTATGGCCATCATAACAGGGTTCATAGCTAAAGAACTAGTTGTATCAACAATCCTAGTAGCCACGGGCTGTGAGACCATGAGTAGCGCCATGAGGCTCCTAGGCCTCAATGATTTACAATTGCTTTCACTAACTGTCTTCACAACACTCTATATCCCATGCCTGGCAACGGTTTCAGCTGTATATGAGGAAACTAAGAGCATTAAGCTGGCTTTCTCAGTATTGCTTCTTACATCATCGACAGCGTATATCGTTGCATCCATGTTGTATCATATAGCCTCATTATTTATAGGATTCCACTAGCTTTCCCTCTTCGCATGCTGACTCCCTTAATTTCCTGCTTACAACTATATCGGTTACTACTTCGATAATATCCCTTAGATACGCTATCATACGTGTAAGGCTTATCAATGGGCCTGCATCAAGGGTCGACGACTTTATTTTCTCCTCAACCATTCTTAGCTCCGACAGTGTTTTCTCGATCGAGGGTATTTTACTCTGGTTCTCGAGTATGGCTAGGTAGCTGTTGAGTATCTTCTCCGTTATCGGTATAACTTCGTCTAGTAGTATAACAACGTTGTCGACTACCTCCTTTTTACCTCTAGCATTATTATACCATCTATGGAGTAACACTATGTGGTCTCCCATCCTCTCAAGTATCTTAAGTAGGTTGGCTATAGAAACCGCCTCTCCCATTGATTTTAAACCTGTTTTATCCAGTAGGAGCTTACCATGCAATACCATGTTTAGCTGCCTGATTGCGTATAGGTATAGCTTATCTATTAAGCTATCTCTCTCCTCCATATCAAGGAGAGTATTTGTCTCCATGTTCCTCTTTAAATCCCTTAGTAAAGCCGGTATCAGCATACTCATTTTTCTCAGAACCTCTGATAAGGGCAGGGATAATATGTCAACAAGACATGCAAGCATGATATAGTCTCTTCCCTCCTCGATGATTTCCAGCCCGATCACGTTTCTTTCGAGCACCCTATAGATACTCTCCTTGAATGTTTCACATTGATCTCCGCATACGACTTTAATGGAGTCAACACCGTTAACATAGAGCGAGATAAGCCTCATAATGGATTCGTTTACTGCTTCACCATCATATCTGAGAATCTGACAATTATAGCCTACATTACCCTTAATGAATGAAGGCCTCACCAGTAGTGTGTAATCCGGCAGTATCTCCACCTCTACTTCATCCCCTTGCTTCAAATTATAGTAGTGCAGCCACTTCTTTGGAAGAGATATACCTAGCGATGTAACACCCATCTTCTGGAGTTTCCGCTTATACATAAGTGCTCACTCTTCTAAATACGTATTAGTAAATACCGTAAATATAGTTTGTACACGCTTCTTACAGTAAGAACTGTAATAATATCCGTGCTTTAACCTGGATACATAGTAATCATTATCAGGGGAATATTATGAAGGAGCCATTACTGCAGTCAATGGCGATTATTATGACTGTTCTCGCGCTCACAATAGCATTATACTTTATAGTTCTAGCACCCGATACACGGTTAGAGGGATATCATGGAACCCTTGTTATAAATGGAGCCGGCTCAACGCTTATAGCCCCACAGATACTTGAATGGAGTAAAGAATTCACCGAGAAAACCGGCATAGTTATCGAGTACTCTCCCACTGGTAGTGGAGCCGGTAGAGCAATGTTCTTCAATAAGACAGTGGTATTCGCGGTTAGCGACCCCCCATTGGATAGGGAGACATATCTTGAATACCGGGGCAGGGTACTCCAGTTGCCCATAGTGTTAAGCGCTATAGTTATCACCTACAATATACCTGGAATACCACGCGATATACAATTAAACCTGACTGGTAGAATTCTCGCGTTGATATACAAGGGTGAGATCACTAGATGGAACGATGAGAGAATTAAGGAGGTCAATCCAGCAATCGCCGATCTACTACCCAATAAAGAAATAGTGGCTGTGCACAGGTCGGATTCTAGTGGGACAACACGTGTCTTCACCGCTTACCTCAACAAGGCTGCACCTGATATATGGGGGAGCGAGCTTGTTGGTTTTTCAATCGAGTGGCCAGTAGATAGAACCGGCAGAGGCCTCGGTGGGAAAGGTAATGAGGGGGTTGCAAACCTTGTAACATCAACTCCCTACTCTATAGGCTATATTGAGGCCAGCTACGCGTTATATGTTGGAATGCCAGTAGCTAGACTAGAGAATAAAGAAGGATATTTTGTTACAGCATCCAGGGAGAATGTTCTCTCAGCTGTAAAACATGTTCTGAATCAATTACCGGGTAGTCCACTGGAAGATTTTAGCATGGTACTTGACGCGTTACTAAACACGCCCGGCCCAGACTCATACCCTATTGTATCATTCTCATACATGTTTATTTACAGTGACTATAAAGATGTATATGTTACTGAGGCATTAAGCAGGTTCATAGAATATATTCTAATAGAGGGGCAGGATAGACTACTCCCCGGCTACTATCAGCTCCCCGATGAAGTCATCGAGATAGGTCTCAAAGCACTTGAAATTATCTCGAGGGGAAGCTATAATGGGTAAGAGCGAGTATACCTTCTACTTACTCCTCATCCCATCCCTACTCTCATTCTCTATTCTCACACTTATCCTCATACATGTTGTCACCCTATCCCTGCCAGCATTTATGAGTCATGGGTTAAGCCTTCTCCTTGAAGCACGGTGGAACCCCGTTCTCCAGAAGTATGGGTTGCTGCCTGCATTATTGGGTACTCTTTTAACAGGCCTTGTATCAATCCTTATAGTTACACCCATATCATTATCCCTCACCTTCTTTATCTGCGACTTACTGCCGGGTAAGGCCTCGAGAATTTTTCACCGCTTGATCGAGGTAATGGGGGCTCTCCCAACCGTGGTCTATGGTTTGTGGGGAGGCTTTATTCTCTCACAGTTTCTATATAGTTCCATATATATACAGCTCCACGATTACCTAGACTATGTACCCTTATTCTCATGTAAACCGCTTAGTGGTCAAAATATTTTGTCCGCCGGCATAGTCTTAGGGTTATCAATGATCCCATATGCATCGTCACTGCTTATAGAAGGGTATAAATCTATTCCATCCAGGTATATTGAGGCTGCATACTCGCTGGGCTTCTATAGGTTTGAAGTCTATAGATTAATAACTGGTATATTGAAGCCCCTGTTAATAGCTGCTATAATGCTCTCCCTAAGCCGGGCACTTGGTGAGACAACTATTGTTGCTTTAACAATTGGTAATGCATATATGGCATCTGCCTGCATGCTGAACCCGGGTACAACGATGTCTGCATGGATTGTAAGCCAGTTTGAGAGCTCTTTCCTATATCCTGGCGTCTCATCTATTCTATACGCTGGTGTATTGATTGTTATGATGCTCTCATTCGTATCCAGCTCTATTGGTATAATGCTGATCAATAGGTGGAGGAGTATAATCCATGGCTAGGGATGTAAGAAAGGTCATCAATATATTAGTGATCCTCATAATAATATTTTTAAGCGGGCTAGGTGTTCTCCCACTTCTCTGGCTTCTCTACAGCACTGTATTAAACGGGCTCCCTCCATTAATTATGAAGGGCCTATCATTCATTACAGGGCTTCCAGGGACACCCATGGATACCGATATAGGCGGCATCGCACCAGCGGTTGTGGGAACCCTTATCTCGTCTACGATAGCTACCTTAATGGCTGTTGCCCTAGCTGTTTTCTCCTCGATGTTTACACGTGAATACCCATACTCGTTGGTAAGCGGGTTCATTGAAACAGTGATTAGGGCTTTCAACGGGATACCCACTATAATAATCTCCATGTTCATCTACAGCATCATGGTTATACGAATGGGGAGGCCGAGTATACTGGCTGGTTCACTAGCCCTCTTCATAGCCGTTCTCCCCACTGCACACTATTATCTCTCATCAGCGTTTAGAAGCGTTGAGGAGAAATACAGGGAGGCAGCTTTCTCACTAGGTTTTAAAAGAGTGCATTTGCTGAGATACGTGTACCTTGGAATAGCGAGGAGGCAGGTCGCCTCAGGCATCTTAATGACCTTCATAAGGTCAGCTGGTGAGACAGCCCCTCTCTTATTCACAATAGGTTTTCTAACAAATTCTGTTTTCCAGGGTATTGATCAACCCGGTAACGCGGTTTCACTATTGATCTTCAACTATGCATTATCCCCTTACAATAACTATCATATGGCTGCCTGGGGGGCGAGCCTCCTATTATTACTATTGATCCTTGTACCCATCTTGTTCATCGAGTGGTTTGTGAAGGAGGTGAGGAAATAGTGTCCCATATAGTGGAGACAAGGGATCTAACTATTAGGCTCGGTGGTAAAACAATATTGAATAAAGTGAATATATCCATTAGATGTAACACAATATCAGTGATCATGGGGCCCAGCGGCTCAGGCAAGTCAACCCTGCTAAGGGTGTTTAACAGGTTAATAGAACTGAATCCAGAAGCAGAGGTATCCGGTGAAATAACCATCATGGGCAAGGATATCTACGAGTGGAATCCATATGAGCTGAGGAGGCATGTAGTACTAGTACAACAAGAGCCAACCCCCTTTCCGAATTTAAGCATATTCGAGAATATAGCGCTACCAGCCAGGCTGAATAAGGTTGCCAGGAGCAGGGAGGAACTTGAAAAACTAGTCAGATGGTCCCTTGAAAAAGTAATGCTATGGGATGAGGTTAAAGACAGGCTCTGGAAACCACCAACTAGTTTAAGTGGTGGACAGAAGCAGAGACTATGTATAGCCAGGGCTCTTGCCCTACGCCCCCACATACTCTTACTGGATGAGCCTACAGCAAACATAGATCCAGTCAATACCTTAAAAATCGAGGAAAGCTTAAAGGAGTTGAAAAACGATATAACAATGATCCTAGTGACCCACATGCCCCATCAAGCAGCGAGAATAGGGGACTATGTATATGTGTTATATAATGGAGGAATAGTTGAAGAAGGACCTGTAAACGACGTATTCATACATCCAAGACACGAGGTAACTATCAAACTACTCGAGAGGGTGTTCTAAGTGAATCCGGATCTACTTAGGTTGAGGAACCAGGTGGCAAAACTATATCTCGAAGCACTAGAAGTAATCAGGGACTTAATGAAGCTACTTGACTCAGATAAGGATAGTAGAGAAGTATTAGAGAAGGAGCTGAATGAAAAGATTGAAGTGATATCTATCTCGCGTATCGAGTTAATAAATAACATACTAGTCTTCATAGCTAGAAACCAGCCGCTAGGCTTAGAACTCGTTGAGGCAAGTAATCTACTATACCTGGTCTACGATATATACCGGTTCGGTAGATATGCTAGAGAGATATTCCTAACCGATAAGAAAGGCGTTAGACTATCAACACCGGAGTTAAGGGATCTAGTAGAGCCAGGGCTGAAAATAGCTGTTGAAGCAGTAGAGAAGTCTTACAAAGCATACTTTGAGAACTGTACTTGGTGTATTGAAGAGGTGAGGAGGCTCGGCGTGGAATCAGATAAACTATATATTAAGCAGTTAGAGAAGATATCAGCCAATAAAGTAATCAACAACGTTGATGCGATAGCATTACTTGTTTTAAGACATATAGAGAGAATAGTGGATCACGCTGAAAGAGTCTCAACACTTTCAACGAATATATAGGAATCCACTCTTAACACTTGAAACCGTATACCTTATCAACAGGCAACCGAGCTCCTCCAGGGCTTTACAGTCGATAACACTCGTTGAACTGGTTCGCGGGTACTAGATAGACTTATAGCATCTTAGCCTTAAAATATATTAATATAAGCCGCTAATGACTAACCAAGAATTCTACCATGCGATTAATGCACTATCATGCTGTATGGATAGCACTGCAGAGAAGGTCTGGCAGGAGAGGGAACTCGTGGGAAACCTAGTTAACAGTATCTGTAAAAGAATAAGTTTCCCAGATCAATGGACTACCCCGGTTTCATGGCTCTAGCCGGCTTTAATCCATTTAGTACTCTATATACTTCCCTTATCAGCTTGATTACCTCTTCTGCTTCCGCTTTCACGTAGTTTTCAATCTCTTCATATTTATTCTCAACATAGAGACTAGGTATATCTCTACCAGTTATCTTTGTTTTCTCGTACACTCTGTCTTTAACTGGTTTAGATAGCTCTTTAAACTCAAAATCGTTCATTATTACCAGTATCGGCTTTAAGTCTATGAATGGCTTGTTATATATAAATTCCTCAAATGTAATTTTAACAAGCTCTGGGTTTAGGAGCTTAGTCCTGTAGTATAGAAACATGAGGTCGAAGAATATGTTTAAGCCTATGGGTATAAATTCAAAGGTTTCTATTAATAACCTGCTATAACTTAGGAAATTCCTTATAATACCCTCCTCTCCATTAACCCACTCCCTAAGTATTTCAAGGTCTCCAATTGGAGTTAAATCCGGCTTGCTTAGACACTGATACTGGATTGTTATAATCTTATGTAGGAATGGATTGTTACCGGTTGTCTCAATATCAAAGTAGCATAGAGTCAACAATATCGCCCTTTATCCTTTGAATAGATCCCAGAACTACCTAAACATATCTTTATTGGGGATGGCGCCCCCCTATAATATGGGTCACCGAAACCGTTCTCCATCTTCAGTACTCAAACCTTGAGGGTCATCAAGGATCTTTACAATTGAAAGTCTCGCCTCTTTGATGCGGGGATGAAGATTTGTGGGCTCTGTATCCTTGTATACTGTTTTGGTGATGGGTTTCGTGTTTTTGAGTCTCGGGAACTACTCTCAAGCAATGTGTGATGGGTGTGTGGGATTGAATATCTGTGTTCCCGGGCAATGATACTCAGCATTCATAGCCCCGAGCCCCGCGTTAAGCTGGGTAGGGGTAACGCGCCCGAGACCGGGCGCGGGGCTAAACCAGGTAAGAGCCTGGAATGAAGCCCCAAACCACCCTGCAAGAATCCCCGCCCTTTAGGGCGGGGAGGAGGTTGGACGTCTCCATGAAATATTTTCAGCCAACTGATCCCCGGGATAACTGTTACATCCCTAGCCTGTTAGTCTAACATCAGGAACAGGAATAGGAATAATTTTAAGTTTAAAACTCCCTGCTTTTAATCTATGTATTCTTGAGGGAGCCGGGTCGTCTAGCGGCCAAGGATGCGGGGCTTTGGTCCCACACGGGAGGAAACCCCGTGACCGGGGTTCGAATCCCCGCCCGGCTACCTTTTATTACTCATCATTTAGTAATAATGGTTGGGGTTGATACGTTTTGACTGAGCTTGTGTATCAGGGCGACCCGTATTTGAAAGAATATATGGCCACTATTAAAGCCATTAAGGGAAGCAGGGTATTCCTTGATAAGACAATATTCCATCCACGCAGTGGAGGCGTTGAAAACGATACTGGTTACATGGTTTTCAATGAGGGGATGGTGAGGGTTGTAAATGTATATTATGATAAGGAGTCCGGGGATGTAGCCCACGAGGTTGACAATGCATCGCTACTTCCTCAACCTGGATCAAGCGTTAAACTAGTTTTAGATTGGGAAAGGAGGTATAGGCTTATGAGGCTTCATACGGCTGCCCATATATTATCCGCTATAATGTATACTAATTACAATGCATTAATCACAGGCGGGAACATCACGCCTGAATACGGGTACGATGATTACAGTTTAACAGAGTTCAGTCGTGAAATATTCGAGGAAGCCGTGAAGAAGGCGAACGAAGTGGTAGCAAGAAATATTGAGGTCAAAATATATTGGTTACCCAGAGAGGAGGCCCTGAGAATACCGGGAGTTGTTAAGCTAGCTAGTAAAATGCCCCCTGAAGTAGAGAAGCTAAGAATCGTTGAAATACCGGGAGTAGATATACAAGCTGATGGAGGACCACATGTCAAGTCGACTGGTGAAATTGGCGTGATCAAATTACTTAGAGTCGAGAACAAGGGTAAGAATAAGAAGAGGCTATACTTCAGTGTTGAACCGTGATCATGATTCTGGTTTCCAAGCCGACTCTAACTCAAAGACCCTGGGAACCATGCTTCCTCTTACAGTAGTCAAGTATTCCCCCCACATCCACTCCTTTTAATTCAGCATTCTCCCTAATGGATTCACATATTTCCCATGGAAATATAATCCATTCATCCACGATTTCACTATAATAGTCGGGCATTATAGTGCTCCACGGCTTCACATAGAGTGTGGCGAATTTCATATCTCTATATTTAAATCTACTTAACACATCAGCGGCTACTTGTAGGGTCCTGCCGGTATCAACTATATCGTCTAGAATGATGATTCTCTTATTATCTAGCTGGGGAAGGGCTGTGAAGGTAACATATGGTTTCTCACGTGTTTCCGCTATCCCCCTGTAAAATTTAACCTCTATAAAGCCCATTTCATCTATTCCAAGCAGATCCACGAGGATCCTGGCCGGTATCAACCCGCCCTTCGCTATCGCTATAATAGTGTCTGCAGTGTATTCGCTACTTATTTTCTCAGCTAGGTTCTTCAGCGATTCATGCAGCATGCTCCAGGATATATACCTAGTCTTAACCTTCTGAGGCACCATCTATCCCCCTGTTAATTAAATATTTTTAAGCCATGTATTTATTATGTTGAAGCGGGCACCATGGTTAAATACGTCTTTGTAACTGGAGGAGTACTATCCGGGCTTGGAAAAGGCATCGTGGCAGCATCAACAGGTCTACTCTTAAAGTCTATGGGCTACAGGGTTACAGCTATAAAGATAGACCCCTACTTAAACGTGGATGCTGGAACAATGAACCCCTATATGCATGGCGAGGTATTTGTCACCGAGGATGGCGGGGAGACTGATCTAGATATAGGGCACTACGAGAGGTTCCTGGGTATAGAGTTATCTAGGAAAAATAATATTACATCGGGACAGATATACTATAGCGTAATATCTAAGGAGAGGAAAGGAGAGTATCTGGGGCAATGCGTCCAGATAATACCCCATGTAACCAATGAGATCAAGGAGAGAATACGGGAGGTTACGAAGGAGCAGGGCGCTGATATAGCAATAGTCGAGATAGGGGGTACCGTGGGAGATATAGAAGGACTGCCGTTCCTAGAAGCAGCTAGACAAATGAGGTTTGAGGAGGGGGCCTCGAACACGCTTTACATGCATGTTGCCCTGGCACCTGTGTTATCAAGCGGTGAGATCAAGACCAAACCTATTCAACACAGTATACAGGAGCTTAGACGTATAGGTATACAGCCAGATATCGTGGTGGCTAGATCCACCAGACCCCTGGACCCAGAGGCGAGATACAAGATCGCGTTATTCGGCAACATACCCGTCGAAGCCGTCTTCAGCAACCCGGATGTGGACCTAGTATATAGGGTTCCACTGGTCTTGCATAGCGAGGGTTTATCAAGATACCTTGCCTCAAGGCTTGGATTAGAATATAGGGAACCGGATCTAACCCGATGGGTTGAGATCGTGGAAAAATATTCAAATGCTTCACACGTAGCTAGGATAGCTATGGTTGGCAAATACACTAAGATAAGGGATAGCTATATAAGCATTGTTGAGGCTTTACGGCATGCAGGCATATGGAGCAACACGAGGATTGAGCTCCAGTGGTTTGAAGCCTCAGAGATAGAGGCAGGCAAGGTGTCAGTTGAGGAGATATTGAAGGCTGATGGGGCTGTGATACTCCCCGGCTTCGGGCGCCGTGGAAGCGAGGGCAAGATACGTGTCATCAAGGCATTCCGTGAAGCCGGTAAGCCGCTTCTAGGAATATGCTTCGGTATGCAGTTGATGGTCGTGGAGGCCGCTAGAAACATGGCTGGATTGGAGAACGCTAACAGTAGCGAGCTAGATCCTTCCACACCCCACCCTGTAATAGATATCCTCCCGGAGCAAAGGAACCTGAACCAGTTTGGTGGAACACTGAGGCTTGGCAGTAGAAAAATAGTGATCGAGCCAGGTAGCCTGGCCTGGAAGATCTACGGTGTTAGAGAAGTGTTTGAGAGGCATAGACACCGCTACGGGTTAAACCAGAAATATATCGATATGCTCGAGAAAACCGGGCTAAGAATAACTGGTTGGAGTGAGGAGGGATATGCTGAGATAATAGAGTTAAAAGACAGTAATGTATTCTACTATGGGACGCAAGCCCATCCAGAGTTCAAGAGCAACCCATTAAAGCCGAGTCCAGTGTATAAATATTTCGTGGAATCCACAAGCCATTAGTCATTAAAAATAAGCCTCCTTAACTATATATAATAATGCCCCGATGAAAACCCGTCGGGAGACTACCCTCTGAGAGATGAAGAGTCCCCTGGCTACGAGGGGCATCCGGCATCCGGTTTCAATGAAATTTAAACCCTCTTTAACTATATTTTTCTAATGGTGCCGGGGTGCCCGAGCGGTCTAAGGGGGTGGGCTCGAGACCTTTCCGGCTACACGTGGGAGACCCACTGCCCCTTCACGGGGCGCGCGGGTTCAAATCCCGCCCCCGGCGTCTTCAAACAGGAGTGGATAAGTAGTTTAAATCAAGCCCCGATAATTATATTACCCTGATAAACCACTTACATATCTGGATAAGGAAAGAAGGGAATTCGTGATAAAAATTATTCAATCGATTCAAACATAAGGGTACCAGGTCTTGTAATAGTCACACATCTCTACGAATCAATTAATGGCTTAGAGATCGATGAGGAACTACTGCTTGAAAAAGACTACTCGCATTAGATCATTAAGTCCCGTTCCAGCATCTATGAACAGATTTAAAACCGTGTCACGAATAATTGTGAAATAATGGTGCGGGGGTGCCCGAGCTTGGCCAAAGGGGTCGGGCTTAGGACCCGATGGCGTAGGCCTGCGTGGGTTCAAATCCCACCCCCCGCACTCCCTCGAAGTAGTGGATGGTGTTAAATAATATTATTAGGTGAAATGTTTCCCCTTCATCAGGATTTTCAACCTTAACTCTTTATAAATGGGTTCGATGAAGGGTTTTTTAAGTCTACCGCAAGATTTATAAAGGTATATTCATAAGGAATATTTGTATGCACCTTAATGGGTGTTTTAACAATGTTTATAGATTCCACTGCATCATCTCCTGAGTCATCCATGGATAGTGAGTCAAAGAAGCCTAAGTGTCCTCAGGACAAGATAGTATATGATACAACACACGGGGAATACGTGTGCCACGACACCGGCGAGGTAATAGAGGAGAAAGTGATAGATGAGAGGCCTGAATGGAGGGCTTTTACATCAGAGGAGAGGGGTAGACGCGCGAGGACAGGTGGCCCGGTCACAGCTACAGTCCATGACATGGGGTTTACGACAACGATTGATTACACAGATAGGGATGCGGCGGGTAGAAGACTGACAGAGAAAAAACATGAGCTGGTTAAGCTAAGGAAGTGGCAGGCAAGAACGAGGATAACAACTAGTGTTGAAAGGAACCTAGCACAAGCAATGAACGAGCTGGATCGGTTATCAGATATATTGAATCTGCCCTCGTACGTTAAGGAAGAGGCAGCTAGAATATATCGTAATGCAGTTGAAAAAGGAATAGTTAGAGGCAGAAGTATTGAGAGTATAATAGCCGCTACAATATATCTTGCATGCAGAGAAATGAAGGTACCACGTTCACTTGATGAGATAACAAGACATACCAGGGTGAACAGGAAGGAGATAGCCAGATGCTATAGGCTCCTATTAAGGGAGCTACGTATAAAAGTTACTACAACCGATCCAGTGGACTACGTCCCTAGGATTGTACATGGATTAGGGCTTCCCGGACAAGCAGTTAAAATAGCTATCGAGATAATTAATAAGGCGAAGGAACAAGGTGTCACGGGTGGAAAGGACCCAGCCGGATTAGCAGCTGCAGCAGTATACATCGCTGCTGAACAGCTGGGAGAGAAGAGAACTCAGAAAGAGATAGCACATGTGGCAGGGGTGACAGAGGTAACTGTAAGGAACAGGTATAAGGAACTCGCGAAAATACTCGGACTAGAGTATGAATAAACCACAGATATTTCTCAGGCTACTGTGGATTTATAGATAACTTTAATATCTCTAGAAAACTGAATTATTAAGTGGTGGATAACGTAGGGTGGGTTAAAAATAGTTTGTTCAGTATTTCAACCCTAGTCTATAACCAATATGTTTTCAGGAGGTATCCCGAATTCCTCTATCAGGATCTGTTTTACTCGATGCCTGTGATCTCCCTGGAGCTCTATCCTCCCCTCTTTGAATGTGCCGCCAGTAGCTAGCTTCGTCTTCAATGCTTTCGCAACTTGCTTGAGGAATTCCTTATCGTTTGGTAATCCATCTATAATGGTTACTGCCTTACCGAATTTTCTCGTATCAAGCCTTATCTTGACAAGCGACTGCTCTATTCCTGATTGCTCACAGAGCTCTGGTGGTAGCCCACCGCATATTGATTCATCTATCTTCTCATCCATTGCCTACTCCATCACCAACTCAAAGATTCCAATTAGAAAATATGTAGAGGGAGGTTTTAAAGTCTTTGAACATTATACTGGTGTATGGTGGGCTGGCATGGTTAAATATAAGTGTGGTAGATGCGGGTATGTATTCGACGAGGAGGAGATGAGGAGGATCTTCGGTAAACAAGTTAAATGCCCTAACTGCACGTATGAGATAGTATACAAGGTTGCAAGACCATACAGAATCATTAAAGCTACTTAGCCTCGGTATGCTGTTTCCGCTTTCATATAGGTTTACTAGGGTTTACTATCAAAATTCTTTTATTGAAGAATGTAATCGCATGTATGAATCTATTCCTGAAGCACTCTGCAAGCCCAAGCAGGATGCAGGAGGAACAAAAACGAGGGGATGAAACAAGCTTATATAAACCTATATGAGGCCTGAACTCCCTAGTAGACCCCAATAGGTCTATCTCCCACCCCTGGCTAATGCAGCTAGCTCAAATACTAGTTTACCAGCCAGTATACTTGTAACATCGTTTACATCGACCAGCGGGTTTACTTCAACTATATCAAATCCTACCAGGCGGCTCGACGACCCCACTATTTTCTTTAATAGTCCAAGTAATTGTAGAGGGGTTAACCCGAAGGGCTCCGGGTTCCCCACGCCAGGCGCATATGATGGATCAATAACGTCCATATCTATGCTTATATATACCCTCCCTAACTCCACCGCTTCTACTGTTTTTTCAAGAACGTCTAGAACTGAGTATACCTTGATATTTTCCAAGGTTTTCAAGTACTCCAACTCCTCACCACTGTAGGCCCTGGAGCCTATATGTATAACTCTCACACCTTTCTCAACAAGTCTTCTAAGGAATGATGCGTGATTCAATCTTGAGCCGAGGTATTCATCCCTTAGATCGAGATGCGCATCAAAAACCACTAGGGTGTCAATGCCGTCCATTAGCCCGCTTACAATTGGGTAGGTGATTAAGTGTTCCCCTCCTAAGAAACCGAGGGGTATCCCCTGGTACTCCCTCCAAGCCCCCTTGGCAACACTTTGTATTATTGATAAGGATTTCTCTACATCTCCAGGTGGCAGGATAATGTTTCCCAAGTCGATGAAACCCTCGCTCTCCATGATTCTCCTAGTTGACAAACTATAGAACTCAATGTTACATGATGCGTTCCTTATATAGTCCGGCGCGAATCTTGAACCAGGCTTATATGTTGATGTGTAATCCATGGGCACACCGATTAATACCCCTATATTACTGCTGGACTCCATACAGGCAAACTTCACTGATCCCTGTAGTAGTAGCCTCCAATTCATGTTCACCACCACTTAAACGAATATTTAAGGTGAACGCGTTATTTAAAATTCAAGTACAAGGGGATCGAGTTGAGTAATGGAGAAGATATATATGGTAACATAATGGAATTAGCAAAGAAACGCGGTATATTCTGGGGAAGCTTCGATATATATGGTGGGTTAGCAGGCTTCTATGATTTCGGTCCGGTTGGAGTACTCCTCAAGAGGAATTTAATCAACCTATGGTTGAAGACATTCGTATACTCTAACGACCTAGTTGTGGAGATTGAAACACCGGTGATTAACCCCAGGATAGTATTTAAGGCAAGCGGACATGAGGAAAGCTTCATGGATCCTGTTGTAGAATGCCTTAAATGCGGTAGAGTATACAGGGCTGATCACCTGGTTAAGGAGGCAGCAGGCATAGATGTAGAGGGTTTAAGCCCCGAGGAAATACACAGTGTTATCCTGAGAAACAATATCAAGTGCCCCGAGTGCGGTGGTGATCTAGGTAAACCCTTCTATACCCTCCTATTGTTTAAAACAGAGATAGGCCCATACAAGGGGGAAATAGGCTACCTCAGGCCCGAGAACGCTCAAGGGATGTTCATAAATTTCGCGAATATTCTCAGAGTAGCTAGAAACAGGCTTCCACTAGGCATAGCACAGGTCGGCAAGGTTGCTAGAAACGAGATATCGCCACGCCAAGGGTTACTCAGGCTCAGGGAGTTCACTATAATGGAGCTCGAGTTCTTCTTCGATCCAGAAGAGGTGGAAGAGGCAAGTGGATACATTAATAGCATCGCAGATGTAAAAGTAAGAGTGCTCACTAGTGAAGCTAGAGTGAGGGGTGTAGAAGAACCAGTTGAATATACTATTAGAGAACTAGTTGAGAAACAGATAGTTAAAACCCCATGGCTTGCCTACTGGATTGGTTTAGGAGAGGTGTTTGCGAGAAGACTTGGAATACCACATGAAAAAATCAGGTTCATCGAGAAGCTACCTCATGAAAGAGCCCATTACTCCCAGCAGACATTCGACCAGGAAGTATACACCGAGAAATATGGATGGATAGAGATAGCTGGATACGCTTATAGAACGACATACGATTTAAGCAGACATATACAGTATAGTAAAGCGGACCTAACGTTCTTTAAACACTATGAGAAACCAGTTGAAAGAATTATCCCAAAAGCATATCCTGATCCAGGTAAAATAAAAGACCTCTATGGCGGGGAAATGGGAAGAATAATGGAAAGACTCGCTCAGAAAACTCCTGAGGAGATCTATAGAGAGCTGGCTGAAAAAGGATATGTCGAAATAGAGGGGCTTAAGATGCCTAGTGAAGCCTTCATAGTAAAGCAGGAAAGGGAGAAAATACATGGAGAGAAAATCATTCCACACGTCGTAGAACCATCATTCGGGGTTGAGAGGCTCCTATATATAGTCCTTGAATACTCGTACACGGTGAGGGATGGTAAGACAGTTCTAAAACTACCAGTATACCTAGCCCCCTACCACGTAGCAGTATTCCCATTAG
Source organism: Desulfurococcus amylolyticus Z-533 (assembly GCF_000513855.1). NCBI lineage: Archaea > Thermoproteati > Thermoproteota > Thermoprotei > Desulfurococcales > Desulfurococcaceae > Desulfurococcus > Desulfurococcus amylolyticus. The sequence goes on along the minus strand of NZ_KI911318.1, from coordinate 255,629 downwards.
TAACGGGCAAAAAGCAAGAGCATGCGAGGATAATTGAAATAGCTAGAAACATATATAGAAGACTCATTGCAAGAGGATTCAGAGTTATCTACGATGATGATGGAAGCATCGGTAGGAGGTATGCCAGGGTCGATGAGATAGGCATCCCATACGCTGTAACAGTAGACTACCAGACCCTGGAAGACGACACAGTAACTGTGAGAGATAGAGATAGCACTCTCCAGGAGAGAGTAAAGATCGATGAGCTCGAGAAATACCTGCTTATGAAATACGGGTTCCAGCCCGACCTACTTACTCCTTAACCAGCATTCGTGTTTTTAAGGTTGAACACGGTATATCTCAATATAATGGTGATTGAATGGAGCAGTCTACTAGTGGAGGAGAAAAGGAAACAGGTACACAACAGAAAATCGACGTCTCCAAGTTGGTCTCAATAATTCCACCAGCCTCCGAATTAAAGAAAAAAGAAAAGAAGCTGACTGAGAAAAGGGTTAGGATAAGGTTTGATCGGACACTAAACGAGCCAATAGCTAAAATACCCTCGGCTCTTGCATCAATGCTGGACATAAAGAATGATGAGCGGGTTGAAGTAGTAGTGGCCGGTAGGAAGAGATTCGAGTTTAAGGCACTAGTCTTCGAGTCCACTGATGAAAATGTTGTCTACGTATATCCAGGGGAAATAGAGAAAAATGGTGTTGCAGATAATAGTATTGCAACGATAAGGAAAGTCTGCTGAGATGATAATCTAAATGCATTTAAATGAATTAGCCTCATTAATAAGAACCCTTGTCGATGACTATGAGAAGCTCATAGACCAAGGGAAGATCCTTAAAAGCCTACATGATAAGGAACAGGTTGACTTATTCATCTCAGAAGCCAGCAAACTACTTGATTCCTCGGCACGTATCCTGCCAGAGGCTAAATTAGTTGTAAGTACCCATAGCTTGGGAGATCCTATAGTTAAACATATATCAGTGTACTATAGGATGTTAAAACTTATCAGTATAAGATACATTGTGGATCTCCTAGAGGAAGCCTTACCAGTCTACCAGGGGATGCCAGAGGTATTAAGCGAGCTTCAGAGGCTTTTAGCCGGGTTCAAGAAGCTGGAGGACACTCTTTAATCTTCACGATCCTACCCTTCACATATCTATACCGTGTTCCAGTCACCTCAACTATCACTAAACAACCATCCAGACCCCTCCTGGCTATCCGACCTAGAAATATCACTGGTCCATGTTTAACTGGATATCCATAGACCCTGCCATTACTTTCAATTATGAAGGCCTCTACATGCTTACCCAGGATTTCCTTTTTCTGCATAGTGTTATACCTTCTTACGACGGCTTTCAACCTGGCTATCCATTCCTCCACGCCACGTTCTTCGGATGGTATTTTTTCAAAGGCCGTATATGGGAGGGGAGTATACTTGTAGAGGGTTATTTTTTCAACACCTGCCTCACCTAGTTCGTTAACGGTTTTGAGCGTCTCCTCATATATCTTCCTGCTGGCGAAGGGTAGGCTATGCATCAGGTATACGTAGGGTCTAAGCGAGTTCTTCTTTAAGAGCCTCACCGCGTTCACTACGTCAGCTACTTTTATGGGTTTCCCTAATACCTTGTCATTATATATATCACTACCGGTTTCAAGCCCTATATGTACTGTTGTCCCAGGCAGGTATTTTCCCAGTATTTTAGCTACTTCATCGTTGACCAGGCATGCCTTGATATTCTCAATCATGACTACAACTCTACCCTGGGACACTGGTTTCAACGCGTTAAGACGTGATAGCAACTCCTCGATAGCTTCGGTGTTCGCTGGTGGGTTACACGGATTAGTTAAAGGCCCATTTACGAGTAAATCCCTCCCATAGTCTAGGATGTCCGGGGCGCTTAACACTATCCTACGTGCACCATGCTCGATTAACTCCTCTACTTCTTTCACTATACTATCAACACTCCTCGACCTAGCTGGGCCAAACATTGAGGGAACACTGCAAAAACCGCAACCAGGCGGGATATTGGCTGGGCAGTTAACTCGTTCCTCATTCTTACTGCTTCTACAGTTTCCGCAGAATATACAACCTATGCTCCCCACCATAGGGCGCATGAAATTACTGCATCCCCGCACGGCTTCCACATATACCCTGTAAACCTGTGGATAGTCGAACATTTCATCTATCCGTGCCCAGGGTTTGATAGAGGATAAAACATCGCTGGGAGTGTGTATGTGCCTAGTCGTTAAGGTGACTGCCCCATTATCTCTAAAACCTAGCGCCGGAACCTCGTGTTTACTACACCTATCCTCAACTATGCATTCCATGAATCTTTGAAGAGGTATCTCGGCTTCACCAACTATAACGTAGTCGATATCGAACCTCTTCAATAACTCACCGTATTCAAAGCCAACCGGCCCTCCCACGGTAATTACTGCTGAGGGATTAACTCTTCTAATATACCCTACGACTCTACCCAGAGCTCCCTTATCACTACTCATCGCTGATAGAAAGATGTGGGTAACACTTCTGACAACGTCCTTACTACCCATGGCTTTTTCGTATGGCATGAGCAATGTGTCGTATTTTTCAGAAAGCATGCCAGCTACCACTCGTGGACCCGCACCCACGACATCATATGTTGAGTACCTTTTACCCGTGGACCTGGCAAGTACATCGATAACCAGCATCCTCATTTTTCCAGCCTCGCCTAGATAATATTTTTGGATATAGAGCATTATAGCGGTGCACTATCCTCGGAAAAGTTCCCCACTGCTTGATCTATATACATACCGATGTCATTGACTCCCAAATTACTTAAATACCCTTTATACTAATGATTTATCTTGACCGGGATGAAAGGGGGTTAGTGGTGAGCGAGAGCCCTGAGAGAGGTTCGCTTGCTGAGTTAACAGCTATAGAGTACCTAGGTAACATGATGTCTATTGTGAGTGATCAGGTCTCAGTGTTAACGGCCCTAATGAACCAGTATTCTCCAAGCCCTGACATCGAGAAGATGTATGAGAGGGTAAGGTCTATTAAGCATCGTGGAGAGGAGATGAAAATAATGTTGATGGAGTACCTGGTTAAGAATAGCGAGGTAATGATGTATTCGAGGAGCTATATAGAGATGGTTAGAACCATAGATAGATTCATACAACACGTGGACAGCGTAGCGTACAGGATACTCATAGCATCTAAAAACAATATCAGTATAAACAACGACCTGATTACCACGCTTCAAACAATGATAGGGAAGGTTAGACAACAGGTTAACCTAATACAGGATTCGCTACAAAAGCTGTCAACGCATCCAAGAAAATCCATGGAGCATGTTGACGAGGTGTTGAAACTAGAGGATGAAGTGGACAACATATTTAGGGAGTCTATATTCAAAGTATATGAGACCTACTCTAGCTCTGTAGCTGGATTAATGGTTTTAAAGGATTTAATAGAATATATTGAAGAGCTCAGCGACCTACTCAAGAACCTCGGTGAGGAAATACGTTATCTAGCACTAGTGAGAACAGTAACGAGGTAAATGGGGTAGAGGAGTGCCAGGGATATTTACTACATAACAGGGTTATAATTCCCGATCCCAAATGCGCTTCTAAGATATACTGGGATGGATATTATGGTTCCTTTCTCGGCGTATCCAAGCCGAAGGATAGAAGCATAAGTGCCCCTCTAGAGCTCTCCCTGATAGAAGCTCTCTATCTTCTCAAGAGGGGCAGAATAAGGGTTTTCCAAGGCGACTCCTCACTAAATGCAGGGGATTTATATAGTATAGCTGTGGGAAAGATACCGAGGTTCGAGGAATTATACACAGTGTATAACGACCTACGTAGCCATGGCTTGATACCGAGAAGAGGGTTGAAATTTGGCTGCGACTACTTAGTATATAGGCATGGACCCGGCATAGATCACGCGCCCTTCGGGCTTCAAGTTTTCAGGGCCGACGAGATCATAGATCCAGTGGAATTAGTAAGGATGGGTAGATTACTCCACTCAGTAAGAAAGAAACTCATCATAGCAATCTATACTGGGAATAACATAGTGTACCACCTACTCGATTGGTGGAAACCATAGCTAAACCGAATCCCAGTTATGGCCAACCGTTCTCCGTCCACGGAGACGTAAAAACCATAGACGGGAAACGGTACCAGCGAACCACTTCTGAACATATATCTGGTGAGATAAGCACGAGTCTAAGTCTGTGTGAGCCTTAAAAACATTTTTCAACATTAAATGTTAACGAGAGATAGTGTAGCTGATAATAGTAAATCATGGGGTGTGCCTAGTTGAATAACACTAGTAGTGAGCGATGGAGGAATGAAGACCGGCGCCACTACGAGGGTAGAGGAGCCAGGTATGAGAAAACAGGGCATCATGGTAGTTATGCATCAACCCGTTTCCAACACCTCGAGGAGAAGAGGCTGGAGCCGCAGCCTATAGGTGATAAATGTAATCCTCTATGCCCATTTTTCACCTGCAACAAGAACGCCTTAATGATAACCTCCAAGCCTGTAAGGGGAAAAATGATCCGCGTTGCACAATGTAGATTAATAGGCGGAGATTGTATCAGCGGTGAGTGCCAATATGCATCGTGCAGGTTGAATTCACTACTACCAGATGGTAGATGTGCCAAGGCATTGGAGAGAAAGATTAAGCAGAGCAGCGATGAAGAAATGTTCAAGCAAATGAAGCAGTTCGAAGACTATGATGTAAGCGACTTCATAAGGTGATAAGACTGGTTAAAAATGCCCTCCTTGAACGCTAAATAATCTAATGTCAACGAGTGAACGGATATCATAGAGGTTGAAACTGCCTTGGCTTTTTTAAGGGTTAACTAATGCCCCATCTCTTATAGAGATTATGCTCTACATGTAATGCGTCGAGTATCTTCCCAACTATGAAATCGATGGTATCCTCTATACTTTTAGGCTTAATATAAAAGCCCGGTGAGGCAGGCATTACTACCGCGCCAGCCGTTGCCAGCCTATATAGGTTGAATAAATCTATGCTGGAAAGCGGGGTTTCCCTAAAGACTAACACTAGTTTATTCCTTAAACGCAATACTGCACTAGCTGTTCTCGTGACTAGATTATCTTGGATACCATTAGCTATCTTGGCAATCGTGTTCATCGAGGCAGGCACTATAACCATGTCTGCAAACACTAGATTACTACTGCTGGCTAGCTCCGATGAAAAATCATTTTCAGGGTAAACTGCCTTAACACCATTTAAGCCCTTGAGAAACTCCAAAAGATCTATGCCTTCCTCATATAAAGCCACTTTAACAGCGTTAAAGGTGTAAACCACGTAGACCTCACTATACTTGTTTTTAAACACATTTATTTTCTTAAGCAGACTCAACCCGTACGAGATACCGCTTGCCCCAGTTAAGGCGATAATAAGTGAGGAGCCCACCATTATTCATCAATCCTGCGCGGGGTCATCACATACTCAGACCTTTCGAGCCCTATCATCTAATTATGTTGATTACGTGGTTCATGCTTATTAAGTTGACTCATAATGTATAACGGTTATCTATAACAATAACATAAACATACCATTCACCCGAGAGCGGTTGTTTAGAATCTCTGTCGTTTGTCCCCCCGGGTTCATTATGGTCTTCCCGGGCTTCATCACCATAGTTCCTCCCCGGATCTCGGGAACTAGGGTCACTAAATAGATTCCTGGTCTTTAAGAATTATAATCTTGCCTCGGTATGCTGTTCCTGCTTTCATATAGGTTTGCTATTGAATTCTTTTATTGAAGTAATGTAATCGCATGCATGAATCTATTCCTGAAGCACTCAAGATGTGGTGTCACCCTGAACGCCCTCCAGCCATATGCAAGCCAAAAAAGGGATGCAGGGGAACAAGAACGAAGGGATAAAACTAATTTATATCAAACCTATATGAGACCTGAACCCCCAAGCATACAGCACATTCTGCCTGCAGCCCTAAAAACCATAAACACTGCTTCTGCCACAACCTTCTAGCTTCTCAGCTAAACGGTCTACATGCTGTAGGAGTGATGGTTTTTAAGGGAGTCATTATCGCAGTTATTAAGCGGGGTTAAATTGAGGATCATACTTATAATCGGTAGAAACGGGCTCTCGGAAATAATTGCTGAAACACTGCTTCAAGCGGTTAAAGCAGTGGAGCTCTCAACCAGTATGAAACTAGATGTGGAAATTATGCAAGAGGAGGAAGTAGTGTACCCTGTTATAAAAATCAATGATCTAAGCCCTATAGTAGTTAAGAGCCTACCCGATATCAGGGATCTGGTAAGGATTATTAGGGCCAACGTTGAGATCCGTGAACTGGTTCAGGATGCTGAAATACCTAGTACTCCCCGTGACAAAGCTATAAGCAAGGCCGTTCCTAACTCGATGAATGCATTTGAATACTTTTGATTGCTTCTGAATACTTTCTATTCGCTACCTTGGAAGTAGATGATGACTCATCATTGGTACTACCGGGTAATACTTGGAATACGGTGGCAGCTTGCTCTACTCCTGTATTGCAATGTATCTACGCGTCTTCAACACTTTATCAGGGTATACGACTACGCCTTTATCCGTTATCTCCATTATATGTCTCTTCATACTGTGACTTGTTCCACGCATCTTCCAAACTATTATGCTCCTAACTAGTTCTCCATCTATTTCATCAAGGTCTAGTCTCACTATTCCATCAGCCGCGTGCTCAACACCCGGGCCCCCGAATCCCCTCTCTGTCACTGATACCTGTGAAACGAGAAGGCTTGTGGTCCCCATTCCAGATAATACTTTCTTTAATTGAAGCACCACGTTTCTGGCTATTGAGGGCTTTAACAGATATAATGTTGAAACACTGTCAACCACAACTCTCTGGGCATTAATCTCCCTGATCGCTGTCCTCAATACATCGATCAACTCCTCAATGCTATCAGTATCCTTCACTACATATTTCTCCCGCTTAGCTGCTTCACCAACCCCACCGGTAAAGGCATCTATCACAGCGAACTTGCCCTCCTGCTCGTATTGGCGGACATCCCATCCAAAATTCTTCATGTTGATGCGTACCTGAACAGGATGCTCCTCAAGTGCAACATATATGCCTGGCTCACCGAGTTGTAGTCCATTCCAGAGGAATTGTGAAGCAAGTATTGTTTTCCCTGTACCCGGTCCCCCGCTTAATAGCACTATATTTCTCTTTGGTATACCTCCATTAAGGATGTCATCCAAGCCAGGTATCCCTGTTTTAACTCTCTCCACCATAATTATCGCCGTTACTATATTATTCTTCAACACTTATATATTGTTTTAATAGCTGTTGAGATATAAAATTATATTATAATCAGGGATTCAAGATGAGTAGTCAGAAGAGAAGCGAAAAAGGGATTAAGCTAAGGGTTGGTGAGGCAAGGCAGAGAGATGTGGGTAGAAAAATCGCGCGGATCGATAGGGAAACCATGGATAAACTGGGTGTTTCACCAGGAGACTTCATCGAGGTCATCGGCCCAAAGGGTAGTGATGTAGTGAAGGTTTGGCAGGCTTACCCTGAAGATGAGGGTACAGGGCTGATACGAATAGATGGAATGGTTAGAAAGAAACTGGGTGTTTCACCAGGAGACTATGTTACTGTTAGACCGATATCTGTAGAACCAGCGGTAAAGGTGACTATTGCACCTATTGGCGAACTACCGGTGTACGGTGATTTATCCGGCTATATTAAGAGACAAATAATAGGGAACCCGGTTAAGAGAGGGGATATAATCGAGGTACCATTATACGGTATGCTACTCAGGTTTGCCGTGATAAGTACTCAACCCTCTACCATAGTATACATAACTGAACACACATATATCGAAGTTAGGACCGAGCCGGTGAGGCCCGAGGTACTTGGCGAGGGCATTCCGAAAGTAACATGGGAGGACATCGGAGACTTAGATGAGGTTAAGCAGAAGATAAGGGAGATCGTCGAGCTACCTTTAAAATACCCAGAGCTCTTCGAGCATCTGGGTATAGAGCCACCTAAGGGGATATTGCTCTATGGTCCACCGGGCACAGGTAAGACGCTGCTGGCTAAGGCTTTAGCTAACGAGATAGGGGCTTACTTTGTAACTATTAATGGACCGGAGATAATGAGTAAATTCTACGGTGAATCCGAGGAGAGGCTAAGGAAGATATTCGAGGAAGCCCAGGCCAACGCGCCAGCCGTCATATTCATTGATGAGATAGATAGCATTGCTCCTAAGCGTGAGGAGGTAACTGGTGAAGTGGAGAAAAGAGTGGTGGCGCAGCTTCTCACGTTGATGGATGGTTTGAAGGAGAGGGGTAAAGTAATAGTTATCGGTGCAACAAACCGACCAGATGCATTAGATCCCGCTCTCAGGAGACCTGGGAGATTTGACAGGGAAATCGAGATACCTCCACCAGATAAGAGGGCAAGGAGGGAGATCCTGGCTGTACATACTAGGAACATGCCTCTAGCCGAGGATGTAGACCTCGATAAGATAGCTGATATGACTCATGGATACACCGGGGCCGATATAGCGGCGCTTGTGAAAGAAGCCGCAATGAATGCCTTAAGGAGATTCATGAAGGAGGAGGGTATAGAGATAGAAAAGGGGCAACCAATACCAGCAGAGAAGCTGGAGAAGCTGAAGGTTACAATGGATGATTTTCTCACAGCAATGAAGAATGTGCAGCCCTCATTAATCAGGGAAGTATTCGTAGAAGTACCAAGCGTGCATTGGGATGATATAGGTGGGTTAGAGGATGTTAAACAAGAATTAAGAGAAGCCATTGAGTGGCCGATGAAGTATCCACATGTATTCGAGAAGATGGGTTTAGAGCCGCCTAAAGGAATACTGTTGTTTGGTCCCCCCGGAACAGGTAAGACCCTGCTTGCGAAGGCTGTTGCAACCGAGAGCGGGGCAAACTTTATAACTGTAAGGGGACCAGAAGTGCTCAGTAAATGGGTTGGAGAATCTGAGAAGGCTATTAGACAGATATTTAGAAGGGCTAGAATGGTTGCACCAGCCGTTGTATTCTTTGATGAGATAGACAGTATAGCTGGTATCAGGGGAAGCGATCCCAGCGGTGTAATAGATAGAATAGTCAACCAGTTATTAACGGAGCTCGACGGTATTCAGCCTTTGAGAAGGGTTGTGACAATCGCCGCCACGAATAGGCCTGACCTCCTGGATCCAGCCCTCCTGAGGCCGGGTAGATTCGATCGCCTCGTATACGTGCCGCCTCCAGACTATAATGCGAGGCTCCAAATATTCAAGGTCCATACAAGGAAGCTACCTCTAGCCGAAGACGTGAACCTGGATGAACTAGCAAGGAGGACAGAGGGTTACACGGGTGCTGATATAGCGGCTGTATGCAGGGAGGCATCACTAATAGCTCTAAGGGAGAGGTATAGGAGCACTGGGACTCTGGATGTAGTTAAGGTGGGGATGGAGCATTTCATTAAGGCTTTAGAGAAGGTGCCTCCCTCACTGAGTAAAAGCGATATAGAGATGTATGAGAGGCTTGCAAAGGAATTAAAGAGGGTTAGCGGCAGCGGCTCCTTTAGAAGGGTTTCACTACCCTACGGCTAGTTTTTACTCGTACTCCACGGCTTTCATGTAGTGAAGCATTCGGTATATTTGGTGATTAGATATGAATAGTTCTATCCCGGCTTCATTCTTAAAGTTTTTAACGCAGTGTGGAAGGACTTCAGAGAAGCTGGCGAGATACCGTATAAGAGGCATGGTTATAATCTCTGGCTCGAACCCCGTTAAAATGGCGTCTCTAACGTATAGGCTAATATATTACTATGTTAAGAAATGGCGTAGAGTGATTAAGGATAAGAAAGAGTTCACAGGGCTATATATCTACCACGACGAGTTCGACGATGCAGTCTCAATGCGTAGTGAGTTTGAAAAACAGATAGGAAAGTTGGGGGACATAGATTTCCAATTCACGGTCTACGAGAAAAGCGATAAATACCTGGGTATAACGGTCTCAATCCTCGTTATGGATTTAACACGTGATTTAAAGCCTAACGACCTGGGGAGGTTGATCGGTATAGTTGAGGGGGGCGGCCTAATTGTATTACTGACGCCACCGTGGGATAAATGGGACGAATTCAAGACGATATTCAAGATGAACCTAACGGTTCCCCAATACCCTGAGCCACGTCATGTGTTTATTAAATGGGTTAAAAAACACCTATTGGAATTCGATGGAATAGGCATCTATGATGCTGACAATAATAGAATTATAAAGAGGCTTGAACTAAGAAACGAGTATAAGCCTTACGAGAGAAAAATAGACATACCGAAAAACACGTTGTTCCCGAGCGGGGTTTACGAGCACGCCTTAACCATGGATCAAGTCAACGTGTTGAAAATCATCGAGGAATTCTATGAGAAGCCACCTCCCGGTAAGAAGAAAGTACTCGTACTTACAGCGGATAGGGGAAGGGGGAAGAGTTGTGCAGTGGGCATAGGCGCTGTTGGATTAATACACTTACTTAGAAAAGTAAAGCCTAAGCCACGAGTCCTTGTCACAGCACCGGAGCCAAGCAATATCCAATCCTTAATGATGCTCGCCATGAAGGTCCTTGATAAACTAGGGTATAAGTATGATGTAATCAGGAGAGATGGAAATGTAATAGAGTTGAGAAGCGATAGGTTCAGCATAGAATACTGGGAGCCATTAAACATCCCGAAAATCAATGGTGATGTAGTCATAGTGGATGAAGCGGCCGGTATCCACGTTCCATTATTATACAAGATCCTGGAGTCGCATAAACGGATAATCTTTTCGAGCACTATACATGGCTACGAGGGTGCCGGTAGAGGGTTCTCGGTGAGGTTCCTTAAGAGGATAAAGAATAGTAAAGATATTATCTTATACGAGTATGAGATGACTGAGCCAATACGTTACAATTACAATGACCCCATAGAAAACTGGCAGTTTAAAACACTTCTCCTTGATGCTGAGCCAGCCGAGTTGAGCGAGGAGGACTTGAAGGATATAGAGTCAGGCAACCTCGTGTATGTAGAATATGCTCCAGAGGAATTATTTAATAATGAGAATGAGCTGAGACAGCTATTTGGAATATACGTCCTGGCACACTACCGTAACGAGCCAGATGATCTCGGAATGATAGCCGATGCCCCCCATCACCTTGTAAGGGCTGCAAAGACGAGGAATGGTAAAATAGTTTGCGCTGTTCAGATAGCCTACGAGGGACCAATAGATGAGGCAACAGCCACAGAACTACTTAAAGGATCGAAGATACCCGGAAACATTATTCCGGATAGGTTTCTTAAGCACCTGAGATATGTGGACTTCGCTAAGACCAAGGGGTGGCGTATAGTAAGAATAGCAACGCATCCAGCTGTACAGGGTAAGGGGATTGGAAGCTGGATACTTAATAGAATAAGAGAGGAGGCCGTTCGACTGGGATTGGACTGGATTGGCTCTGGATTTGGTGTAAACGAGCAATTATTGAGGTTCTGGCTTAGAAATGGGTTTATCCCTGTACACATCAGCCCGGATAGAAATCCTGTAAGCGGGGAGTATACAATACTGGTGATACAGCCGATAAGTGAGGTAGCGAGGAGACTGGTTGAGAAGGCTGCAGGCGAGTTTAAATCCAAGATACTTAATAGTATACCGGTTAACTACAGGGAGATGGAGCCCGAGATAGCCCTACTTATTCTTGATAGCGAGCCATACGTATACCGTGATAAACCAATACACATGTTCACTCCTGTGGCAATAGATCGCCTATGGACGTACTGCCAGGGACCTATGACTTTCGAGGCTGCTGCAGATATAATGTTCAAGATTGCTAGAATACATTGGTTGCTCCACCCAGATGTAAGGCCTAAGCTGACCCGTCTCCAGGAAATAGTATTGCTCACTAAGTCTCTTCAAGCACTCACATGGGACGAAGTTCATGAGATAACCCATGTACCGGTTAAAGAGCTTCAGAAGGAAGGGCATGAGATAGCCTGTATATACTTTAACTACTTGACTAGCTTAGAGCCAGATAAATACGTGCCCGGTGTACGGGATTATATGTATGAATTCCATGAGTCCAATATTTAGCCCTCATACTCTAATTTATCAAAGCCGCTCTCAATAATTCTCGCTACTACATCTGGTGGGAGTGCTAAATCCCATCTAGAGGCCTTCACGGGTCCAGCTATTCGGACTCCTAAGCCATCCACTATCTCTACTTCGAACACATGTTGATCATGATTAGTCTGCCTCATCTTCTCGATGACTAGGAAACGTTTGAGAACTCCTTTTACAACGCTTTTACGGAGCCTTATTACTCCATCGGCAACATGCTCGATGCCGAAGCCAAAGCCCAGTTGAGTTGTTACCGCGTATTGGCTTGTAGCAAGTATTGTGAATCCCCATTTACTCAAAACCCGTTTAACCTGGTAACTGTATTTCCTAGCCATGACCGGCTTCTCAAGCCAGAATGCACTCATAGAGTCTATGACTAATCTAGCATGGCCTGGACCGAGGTACTTCTTTGCCTCGATGATGATAGAGATTAATTCATCTACGTCTAGTTCTTTAAGACTCCATAGATCCCCGTATTCACCCATTAACGCGTCTATCACAACTAGCTTTCCATCATCAATATATGGTTTTAGATCAACTCCAAACCGTTTAGACTGGGAAATAATGCTCTCCCTAGACTCCTCTGTTGTAACATATATGGCCTTATCGCCTTCCAGCAGCCCCTTTGATATGAACTGTATCGACATAGCTGTCTTACCGGTACCTGGTTCACCTACAAGAGCAACCATGAAACCCCTTGGTATACCCCCCTCTATGAGCTCGTCTAGCCCTGGTATCCCAGAGGGTATTCTCCCCATGTTCAAGAAGACATCAACCCTTACATATCGTAATAATTCATAAGTTTAAACAGGATTATAATCATTGTTAAATAGTTAGGCAGGAAATCGGTGGGGGTTGTGACACTTATTTTAAGAACTGATCCACTTAATCCCAGTAGGGAGCTCCTGATCCAAGCCGCAAGAATATTGTTGAATAAGGGTATAGTAGCCTTTCCAACCGAGACAGTGTATGGGCTCGGTGCAGTCATATATTACGAGGATGCTGTTGAGAAGATATTTAAGGCCAAGATGAGGCCTCCCGACAACCCCTTAATCATACATATATCTACTCTAGACATGCTTGAAGAAGTCACATTGAATATACCTGAAGACGCATATAATTTGATAAATAGATTCTGGCCAGGCCCCTTAACGCTGATACTACCGAGAAACCCCAGGGTACCTAAGATAGTTACAGGAGGATTAGACACTATAGCTGTAAGAATGCCGGGTCATCCAACAGCTCTTGAGTTAATCAACGTGGTTGGCTACCCGATAGCCGCTCCAAGCGCTAATCTCTCCGGTAGACCAAGCCCTGTAACGGCTGAACATGTGATAAGGGATCTCATGGGCAGAATTGATGCGATTATAGATGCAGGAGAGACGTTTTTCGGGGTGGAATCAACGGTTGTGAATATACTTGAGGACCCGCCCACCTTACTCAGGCCTGGTGCCTACCCAGTGGAGGAGATCGAGAAGGTACTTGGAAGAAAAATAGCTATACCTGATTTCGCCAGGGGCCTCAAATACTCGGAGGTGGCTCTAGCACCCGGAATGAAGTATAGGCATTACTCTCCGGAGGCAAAGTTAATCCTAGTTGAGTCTGTGACAAATGATTACAGCGTAATTGCTAATAAAATCATCGAGGCGGCTAGAGATATTAGTGTATCCACTAATAGCGATATATGCATAGTTTCATCTATTGAAACAAGTAGTTATTACAGGAAGCTGGAGAAAGTGAAAGCCGTATTAATCATTGGCTCTAGGAGAAACCTGTATGAAGTAGCCAAAAACCTCTTCAAAATACTGAGAGACGTTGATAATATAGGGTGTAAAACAGTATTTGTGGAGGGATTCCCTGAAACAGGTATCGGGTTAGCAGTTATGAACAGGCTTAGAAAGGCGTCTTCAAGCATTATACGTGTCTAATACATTCTTGACTTCGACTTCTCTAACCACATATCCCGGTAGGTAGATACTCATTATCTCTTTAACAATACTCCTTATCTTCGAGTTTATGAGGGGATCCCCGCTGATAAGTCTAAGCACTGCTTCGTTGAATCCTGGATAAAGATGTAGTGAAGCAGCGAATCTATTATTATACATTATTCTCAGGCTGTAGGAATGCCTCTCAGCCCATAAGCCTTTCAGCCTAAACGCTTCAACCATGTTATTTAATACTTTAACCGGGATCCCCTTAATGAAATATGTGCTCATAACGCATTACCCCGTGGACAATACGCACAGCTAGATGGATTGAAACACTATTTATGTTTTATGGTTGTTTTAATTCTTTCAGGTTGCTAGGTAGGTTGAAGCTACGTTCTCGGGTGCGTAAACTCCAGGTATTATTATGTAGCAAAAAGCTTATAAACAAGCTCCAAGCCTTGATAGACGGGGCCTCATGAAGTGGTGAATGCTGCTCCTGGAGGATTGCTGATCACGGATATTATTTGTTCTCTCTGAAGAATAATTATCGATCACAAGAGCAGGGATGATTTTAAACCCTGATATATAGAGTAATAATATATGGTGGGAAAATGGGTGAAATCAATCCTACCGGAGAAGCCACCAATATAGGTACTAGTGGATCCGGAGATGTCTTAATCGATTTGTCAAACATACCTTTGAAGCCGCTTGGCAAACGCGAGATAAGCCAGCTTGAAATGGCCCTGATAATAGGCACGCTCTACAGGCCTGAAATCCTTGAATTAATACATGATCCTGTAGAGAGGTCTACATGGGTTGACAGCCTGGCGGTGGCGGCTGGAGCATATGCCAGAATGAAGGCTGGACTGCCCGTCAGCCAGATAGCTGAGGAACTAGGAAGAAGTGAGACCACTATAAGGAGCCATTTAAACATGAAGACAAAGGCTGGTAAACTAATCCATGAAACATACGAGAAACTCAAGAAAGGGGAGTTAAAGCTACTCATACCATTCATCAAGGCCCCTGCTGCAGGCTTTGAAGACCAAATCAAGGTGCTTAAGGAGGAAATTGAGAAACAAAGGGAGAAAAACAAACAGCTCGAGGCCAGGGTCAATGAGTTAACAGAGTTGTTGAAGCATAGGGAGAATGAGGTACAAGCACTCAAAGAAGAGGTTAATAGGCTTCAAAACGAGCTGGAGGCGAAGAATAAGGAGTTAAATACATGCATAGATAACAATAGATTACTTAAGGATAGAATAGATGGGTTCATGAAAAACCTTTATAAAGTACTCGAGGAACTACAGAGCACTATTAACACGGGGTAACAATAAGCCCCCTCTTTTAAAAAAGGTGCCTCCCTGATCCACCGATAGGGGGTTGAATGAGCTTTATACTTGTAAAGATGGATGAGGATGGCAGAGTACTCGACTATAGCACGAACGCTGTTAAAATGAGTGAGAGAAAGTTTCATACATTACTGAATAGAGCGGTGGATCTAGCTAGGGTGGAGATACTCGCATTCAGGAGCCTGGGATTAAGCGATTTTAAGAGTGCTAGTATAAATACACTCGATTTCTCGGTTACAATTACCCGTAATATAAACGGCAACCTCGTATTAGTGGTATTCAAGGATGAAGCATCCGCCTCTACTTAGAGCCAACGATTTTTAAGTAGTTCCTCCATATTTTCTCCTCTATCTCTCCAACACTACTACCTGTTATAGACGCTAAATACTCTATTGAGCCCGGTATTAGATCGGGCATTAGTTTCAAACCATGGTACTCATATGGGGCATCGCTCTCTGTTAATACATTTTCCACTGGTACCCGTGTAATAATCTCCCTATGTTTAACCTGGATCCTCCACGCAGGGTTTAATCCTACATAGTAGCCTGCTTCAACTATGCTACTCAGTAGGTCCTGGGGACCGGTGTACCAGTGAAAGAATGCCTTTTCAATACCTCCTCTATATACTTCATCAAATACTTCCTTCCAAGCACCAGCTGCGTGTATATTGAGTATTAAACCAT
Organism: Desulfurococcus amylolyticus Z-533; assembly: GCF_000513855.1. Classification (NCBI taxonomy): domain Archaea; kingdom Thermoproteati; phylum Thermoproteota; class Thermoprotei; order Desulfurococcales; family Desulfurococcaceae; genus Desulfurococcus; species Desulfurococcus amylolyticus. The sequence goes on along the minus strand of NZ_KI911318.1, from coordinate 239,541 downwards.
ACTCTCTGGCGTAAACCACGGCTTCCCTTAAGAACTCCAACTGCTTATTAAAGGTTTCCGGTGTGAAACGTTTATCAAGCCCTATCTCCCCCAGGCATTTGATATTGTTTTCCACTGCTGTATTTAATATGTTCTTTAAATCATTGATACTATACTCCCTAATGCTCCATGGATGAATACCGACACAGGGCGTTATATCGGGGTATGCTTCAGCAAGTCTCATAGTCTTCATACTCGACAATGGATCGTCTGAGACACACACCAATTTGTATCTCCCAAGATACTCCTTTATCGTATCAGGGCTTAATTCATGGCAGTGAATATGCATGTCGATTAACAATACTTACACCCCGAATCAATGAATATTAAGAATATTATTTCCTAGTAGCAATAGTATCTTTCCCCTGTTTAATTCATCGCTAAATATATGAATAGCATTGATAAGTGTGGAGGCTATGCTGGCATCCTCTACCAATAGCGGGATATAATCTTTGGTTTTCAATACTAGTATTAGAAACTCGCTAAGACCGGTGGGCTTTACCCTCTGTATCTTACCTGGTTCCTTGAGATATACATAGTAGTTGCCGTGATCCTCTAAAACACCACCTGAAGCAATAACACATTTACCCCCTGGTTTAACCCCCCATATAGTGTATTTCTCACTCACCCAGGTAAACACCTGCATGAAATAACCCTCACAGAATACTCTTGTATCCGGGTCATGCTTGAATAATATAAGAGGGTGCTCTCCCTCGAAATAAATCACGCTGTCTTTGATAACATACTCCACCCGCTCACATCCACCATTGGAGAGGGGTTTGCACGCCTCTATGTTAACCATTAATAACCCCTTTCAACAATAGCTCTATATTGATGATGAATTTGCCGAATACCGTATTAAAGATGAGGTATCTCCCGAATACCTGATCCTGTGTAGCGTCTCCCCACCCGCGGTACTTTTAATTGGTTTCAATTACTTTTAATTCCGTGGGTGGGGTTGACCCTTGGTGCGGGTTCACTAGCTTCACCCGCACCTCATGGGATCCCGTCGAGCCCAACGCCACGGGGCTCCCATCTGTGGATAGGTGCTTCAATCCTATGTTTATGGCTCCGATGACGTCCCTGTCTAGGGTCAGCCCGTTGCTCAGCCCGGCCAGCCTTAGGGTGATCTTGGCTACTTTCACCCTCCTCCCTCTCACCGCAGCGCGGATCACAGAGGGGGTGCAATTTTCAATGGGCTCTCCACTAAAGGGATCCCTCGAGGAGGAGTACGCCTCCGACACCTCGACGACGTGTATGGGCTTGTTATCCAGTACCTCCACCAGCTTCGAGATGCTCCACTGGTGGATCCTGTGCCTGAGGCTACCGCTCCCTGCTCTGCTAGCGAGCCTTCTCTTACCCTTGCGGACGTCCCCGACGACCACGACTGCGCTGTTCGCGTAGGCCAGCCCCTCGATGAACCTAGCGACCTTGTAGATAATGTCCATCTTCCTCCCCCTCTCCCTCAGCCTCCTCAGCGCCCCCCTCACACCCCTGTCCTTTGTCGACCTCCCCTCCGCGATCCTCCTTCTCCTCTCGGAGTATGCGATGACCATTTTGCCTAGGCTGGTCTCGACCCTATAGACTTCGTACAGCGCTCTATTCTTGAAGACAGCCAATGTGACGTTATTCTCATTAACATCAACAGCAATGACATTGTTAGGGTTGTAGGAGACCTCGAAGTCTTTCTTAAAGGTCAAGTAGAGCAATACCCTCTTTCCATCAAGCTTGACCCTAAGCTCGCTTGAGAGACTCCAGCCGCTGTAGAGGTACCTGCGCAGTTGCTTGTGACCCCTGTAATGGATCAATATCCAGCCGTTGTGCGTCCTCAGCTCGACGACCCCGCTCCCCAACCTCCAGTCCTGAAGGTCAGAGTAGGCCACCGTGATGTTCTTCACTACCGGCTTGTCGCTCCGCGCGAGCCCCCTCTTCTTCAGCCTCAGGAAGCTCCTAGCCCTCCTGACCGCGTCGCGGTAGCAACCCTTGATCACTCTTGTCGGTAGCCAAGGGTACTCCTCCCTGAACTTGTGGTAGAAGATCCTGTGCAGAGTGACCTGCGAGGCGTTGCGCTCGACCGCGTATTCGACCATCTCTTGGAGCATGGTTCTGTATGCTTCAAAGACTTCCCTAAGCGCTCGCCTGCCAGCACTATTAGTCCAGCCTTCCAACACTACTGTCCTCTTAAGGGTCTTTGACAGCTTGCTCAACGACCTCCACCACCTTCCTGTACTTGTGGCTACGCTTGCCGTAGATTTTGCTGGCGAAGCTGGTGACGATCGCTATTAGGTCCTCGACTAGCTCCTGGTAGTAGTCTTTGGGCTCTTGGTCGAAAACGACTACTACTCTCACACCGTATGCCTCGAAGAGCTTCTCGAGATAGGTGAAGCCAAACCTAGTCAGTCTATCCCTGTAAGCCACCACCACAGCGTCTATCTGCCTCTTCCTAGCCATTTCAATGAGCTTCCCTAAACCGCGCCTGTCCTCCTTAAGACCGCTAGCGACGTCTCTAACAACCACGTACTCGGCTTGTGGAAACTGTTTTCTAACATAGTCTTCCAGCGAAGCAACCTGCCTCTCCAGGTCATCCCTTTGCGTACCACCGCTGACCCTAGCATAGATAGCGACTCTCTTCAAATCAGCGTAGAACCCCTTGGTTAATCTTTCAATCTCAGACTCCGGGATATACCACCTGCCGTGGATGTTGACAGCCCTAACCCTCCCAGTCCTAATCCACTTTATCACCGCGCTACGGCTCACGCCGAGAATCCTAGCGAACTCGCTGAGCTTGTACAGCTTCTCCATCTTCATCAAGTAATTAGAAGTAATCAAAACTATTTAAATTTATCGTTTAATCGGGTACAGCCTCTCGGCTTAAATAAGCTTTTTATTTTTAACATGGTTCTCATTTTGAGTAGCGCTGTCAACACATTGAGTATAAGATACTAGGGAAGGGTGGATTTATTGAATATCAGACTGGTGCTACTGGACTATGATTTAACAATGGTATATAATGTATTTGATTTCTACGAAGCCTATTCAAACGCTCTTAAACACTATGGAGGCGGCTTTATATCATTTGAAGAATTCCTGACATTGTTAAACCAGGATAAGCTATCTACTCGTATCCCTGAAGACGTAAGTGAGACTGATTTCTGGGTTTTATTTAGGAGACTATATGTCTCAAGGCATCCATTACCGATGGATGGCGTCAGAGATCTCCTGAGGCTCCTTAAAGGCCTCTCCGTGAAGGCGGTTGTGGTATCGGGTCGTGAGACTAGTAACGAGTATATATGGAGGGATCTTAGGATGCTTGGGTTAAGCGAGTACATAGATGAAGTATACACCGTATGCGACCTTAAGAGGCTTAACGGCTTCGAAGAATACCTCTTCGATAAATCATGGCTTATATCATACATCCTTAGAAAACACTGGGTAAGCCCCTGCAACGCGTTATGCATTGGTGATTTTACAACGGATCTACTCAGCTGTAAGAAGCTCGGTATACCATTCATCGGGGTGAACAAGGATGATTATAGAGGTGAATTATTAAGGAGGAAGGGGGCTGAGATAGTAGTTAAAAACCTCTTCGAGGTCATTGAATGGATACCTGAAATAGATAAAAGGGCTAGTTGCTGACGTATCTTCCATCATTAGTTATATAGGCTTCACCACGGTCTAGTAGAGAGTTGAGTGCCCTTCTGATTTTGTCCTCACTCGCGATACCTGATAGTATTATATGTATTTCACGTAGGTTCATTGGTTTATAGCTTATCAACTCCTTTATAATGGATTCCAATTGCTCCTCATTAGGGGCTGTCATGAGAACTACTTCCTCATCCTCATGTAATATCTTTAATCTCACTCTCCTAGCTAATTCCTCGATCTCATCCTGGGTTAAATTAGCCATTGATATCGCCTCACTAGTTCCATAGGCTAAACATTTATTACTGGAGTATAATTTTGGTTTAAAGATGCTTTAAATATATCTCCAGATAAGTACCCGGAATAGGAGTACCCGGTATGAGTGTAAGGCTGATTCTACGGTATGATAAAACGGTGAGGTATAGCTTAAACCCGCTTATCGCTGTAGCTGATAAAATACCCGGTGTAAGAGTAGTGTTAGCCGAGGACACTGGCGAGCTCTACGCAGCTGTCAACGAGGCTTTAATGAATAATGAGAAATGTGTTGTGGGATACAGTATTCTAACAACCATGTTAGTGAATGACGCATTCCTTAGTGAATTAAAAAGCATCCTCAAATACCTCGAGGAGAAAAACTGTATTACGATAGCGGGCGGTCCCCACGCCACAGGAGATCCGCTGGGAACTCTATTCAGCCTCGGCTTCAAAGTAGCCTTCATAGGTGAAGCCGAGGGAAGCCTCGATGAGTTCCTACGTCACCTGGTTAACGACACGGATCCATTTACCACCAAGGGAATAGTCTTCCGTGAGGAAGACAAGGTGATAGCCACAGGTAGGGCGAGACCCATAGACCTCGATAAACACGATCCCTTCCCATACTGGAGGAGAATAATTAATCCATTAGAGATAACACGGGGATGCCCATATGGATGCCTTTACTGCCAGGTAAGCTATATACATGGAATGAGCTATAGGCATAGAAGCATTGAAAAAATAGTGTTCTATGTTAAGGAAATGGCTAGGATCGGTGTAAGGGATTATAGGTTTATAACGCCGGATAGCCTATCATACGGGCTTACTAAAATAAGTCGTGAGCCCGACACCGGTTTAATCGAGGAGCTTCTCTCATCGATACACAGTGCCCTGAGAAGTATTGGTGGGCGCATATTCTACGGCTCCTTCCCTAGTGAAGTAAGACCGGAACACGTGAACAAGGATGTAGTAAGAGTACTAAGGAAATACGTGAACAACCGGGAGATCATTGTAGGAGCTCAATCAGGAAGTAACCGGGTACTTAGATTAATAAGGAGGGGACATAGTGTCGAGGATGTTTTAAACGCTGTAAAGGAGATCTCAGAGAATGGTTTCACACCAAGCGTTGACATAATTCTCGGGATACCAGGTGAAACACGGGAGGACCAGGAGCTAACTCTAGAACTTATAGATGAAGTAATAAGAAATAATGGCAGGATACACATACATTACTATCTACCATTACCGGGTTCACCACTAGGGCTTCATCCTCCAGCAAGGATACCTAACGATATAGAGGTGAAGATAAGCCGGTTAATAGGTTCTGGGAAGGCTTATGGATCCTGGTTTAGTCAGAAAGAGTTATCTGAAAAAATAATAAAGCTACATGAGAGAGGTGTGATAGCGCCTTCCATATATAAAGGCCCTACTATGAAAACGTTTTAACAATCCTTATTCAAATACCTTGAGTCCTGGATTCGCTTCTAGGGCTGATTAAACTGCCATGAGTTCCAGCTTTTCTCCTCAGATAGTCTGTGAGCCATTGGCACGAAGCGGGATCGTAGTAGCCTCCCTCATAACACTTATATATATATGGACATTTAATGCATGGGATATCCGCCACATCGTTGAATATTTCTTCTAGTGAATAAGGATCTATACCCGCCTCCTCCATGATTCTAATTAGTTTCTCCCTCACTGGTTTAACTAGAAATGTCCTACGACCGCCATGCGTAATAGAGATTCTTTCCACTGAACCGAGTTCCTCGAGTTTTATGAGGATTTTTGAAATGATCCTCGGGTCAAGGTTCAAGTCCTTGCTTAACTGACTTTGATATATCTCCTGGCCCGAATGCCTTACCAGATATTTTAATATCTGTACCTCATTTTCTGAGAACTCTCTGCCACCCATTGTTGTTCACCACAGGTTTCACGTGGTTTGTATGGTAAGCACCCTGCCTAATTAGATATTCTGGTGAAGAATCTAATATATTTGACACCAACAGATACATTCCTGAATACTAGGGCTTCAAGTTTTTCCAGGTGCACATATATACGCGTTTTTCGTGTTAAGAATAAGCATCCGAGTGTCTTCAACAAGCCTGGATGCTACATCCACCTTATGTCTTAACCCTGGCGTGAGGGCATCCGGGTAATCTAGTTTCCTCAGGCTTATGTATATCTCCTCCATGAGATTAAAGTATTTAACCGCCTCATCTATTAATCCTTTGTCAAGTAGTTTAATAATATATCTCCTGAGTTCCCCGATGAGATCCCCTAGTCCCTGTAAATATGGAACATATGGTACGTCTAGGCGTCTCCACGATGAGACATTGTTTTTAACTATCACTTCATAGAATAATGCTGCCTCAACATACTCGCTTAACCCATTGTAAACCATGCCACTATAGTATATGTCGGGGTGTTCCCTCATTAGCCCGTTTATCTTTTTAACAATACCTTCAGCAATGCTGAGCCTTTTCTCAGCATCACCGATGAGCCCCCTGTGGATCAGTGTTACAACGTCGCTAGAGTTCCTTGTAAGTTCCCTGACAAGCCTGTATACCTCTTCACGTACAGAGTCCTTAAGGCTTAGAATCCCATCGATCTCATCGATACTATTCCTGATGACGTTGAGTATTTCCTCTATGTTCTCCATATCTCCCCCTAGTTGAAAACTATATAAGACCCTGCCATAATTAAAATTGCTGATGGGAGTCCCGCCGTAGCTCAGCGGCAGAGCGCCCGGCTGTAGTGAGGGCATAGACACCGGGTGGCCGGGGGTTCAAATCCCCCCGGCGGGATTTCCCCTATAGTATTTCAACCCTTTATCTCTTCCCAGACGTGATCGGGTATTCTTCTATTAAGGATATAATAGATTAGATCACTCGATATAAACGGCTTCTCCTCTACCAGCGGGTATCTGAATGGTAAATGAATTATTCTATCACCATCCCTGATTGATACTCCATCCACGTATTTATAGCCGTTCATTCCCTTATTTGAGTGCATGTAGTATATGTAGTAGACTGCCCCATCTATACTGTATTGCCCATCCCCTATGTTATAGGATTCAATTGATTTAAGTCTGCTACTTATAAGCTCCCGGGTCCTCTTCTTAGGTGGGTGATCTCCTAGTATACCTCCAACTACCACGTACTTGGTTCTAGATAGGATTTCATAGGTTAGCTCCCTGGGACTGGCTGGATCAAGTATTATCACCTCGCCGGGCTTGATGATACCGCTGTTAACGATCTCAATAATGCTCTCCTTAACCGGTATCCCATACCTGCCCAATATTCTATGGTATTTCCCAGGGATATTTGCGAATACCACACAGTTCGAGCCGTAGAAACCAGAGAGATGCCTGTATTCGAGGAGTATCCATGGACTCAATCCATCTTCCAAGTGCTCTATTACAACAACTGGCTTACTACATCCACTGGGAATCATGGTGATGACTTCACCGGGATCAAATCGTATAATATGAAGACGGTTGATAACCATGCTGTGTAAAAAGAAAGCAGTCCCCTGAGATACAAGTGCATCCTTTTAGTAGGCCTATACCTTACCGCAACGAAGATTATGGTTGTATAGTACACTATAGGTGAAAGAGTCCAGGTTACAACACTGGTTTGCAGGGGACCCATGAAATACAGCAGAATAAACGTGATGACGCCATATACTACCCCTGAGGCAAGCCTAATAAGCCATATACTGTCTTCAGTGTTCATTCGCCTGCACCACATGATAATAATCTCGTTAAAACTAATTTTAAATAAATGGTGAAGAGATTGCTTAAGAAGGCCATGGATATATTGGATATCTATTCATGGGTAAACAAGTATAGTAGCGTGGTCACGGGCTGCCTTATAGATAACGCATACCATTATAAATCATACTGGATCCTCAAGCTAAGATGTCGCGAGGGAGTATACATCGTTAAAATAGAGCCCGGGGTAAGGATGCATCTCTCACAAAGCCATCCCGAGGAAAAGGATATTGATGGCTTTACCAGGTTTCTTCGAAGCAGGATAAGGGACTCCAGGATCACGTCTATTAAACAGCCATGGTGGGAGCGAATAATATTGTTTGAGACAAGCATTCATGATAAAATCCTGAGACACTATGTGGAATTACTCCCAAGGGGACAATGGATCATAACGGATCAAAGCGATAAAATAGTATATGCATCAAGGTTCATGAAGTACAGGGATAGAAGTATAAAGCCCTCTGAAGTATATAGTCCACCCCCATTGAAGAACCTGTCTCCATCAGACAAGGATGCTCTATTAAATGTAGTTAAGGGCGGAAGGGACCTAGTTAGAACCATTATCTCAGCATGGGGTATTCCAGGCCATATAGCTGAAGAAGCGATACATCGCGCTGGGCTATACGGAGTTAAAAACAAAGGTGTCTCGGAAATACCCTACCAGGATCTCGAGAAGCTTGTGGATGAATACAGAAGAATAGTGGAAGAGGTATTAAATGGTAAGGGATACCTGGTGTATGGCGATGAAAACAAGCTTGAAATATACACCTCTTATGAACCAAGACTATTCAGCGAGGTATACGACAAAACCGTGAAGCCTCTTGACGACATCAACACAGCTATAGATGTCTACTTCACTGAATACGAAGCATACCTGGATTACCAGACGAGAATGGAGGAAGTAACGGAAAAACTCAGGGAGATCGAAGCGAGGATCAAGCGGCAAGAGGAGATAATAGCCGAGTATAATAATGAGATAGAGAACATAGAGTCCATTCTTCAAACCATATACAGTAACTACCATGTAGCCGAGGAGATACTTGAATGTGCTCGTGAAACCAGGGAGAAGAAAGGCTGGGAACACATAGCCGAGGAATGCAATGGTGTCATCGAGATATGTAAGGATAAAGGAATGATCGTGGTCAAGCTCGGTGAGAAAACGCTCGAGCTATCGATACGCGAAGACCTGAGCAGACAGGTAATAGAGCTGGAGAGAAAACATGGCGAACTAGTAAGGAAGACTGAATCAGCCAAGAAAGTACTCGAGGAAATGCATCAACAATTAAACACTATATCTATAAGTATGAATACCGAGGAGAAGACTATTAGAAAACCCTCCCCCACATTTTGGTATGAGAGATTCCACTGGTTGTTCACCAGAAATGGTTTTCTAGCCATCGGCGGCAGGGATCAATCTCAAAACGAGTTGGTGGTACGTAAGTATCTCGGTGAAAACGATGTATTCATACATGCAGACATACATGGAGGCTCAGCCGTGGTCTTAAAAAGTGGGGGTGCACACAGTCTGGAAGACGTGGTCGATGCTTCCTATCTAGCAGCATGCTATTCGAAAGCGTGGAAGGCCGGTTTCAGCTACATAGAGGTCTACTGGGTACCAGGTCGACAGGTCTCGAAGACTCCCCCACCAGGTGAGTACCTACCTAGAGGGGCGTTCATGGTTTACGGCTCGAAAAACTATCTCCAAGTACCGTTAAGACTTGGAATAGGGATCAGGGAATACGTTGATGATATCTACGGCGAGTATTTAAAGATAGTGGTAGGCCCCCAAGAATTAGTTAGAAGCCAGGCTATAGCATACGTGGTTATCATCCCAGGTGATAAAAAGCCGCAGGATATATCCAAAGAAATTGCTGGATACCTGGAGGGGATTATTCTAAGACAGAGAGGTGTTAAGTATAAGATCCCTCTAAGTGAGATCGAGTCAAAGATACCTGGACCCTCAGATATAATGCTAGTCTCCACCCCTTAACAAAATTGGAAATCCCTCCCCTAGAACACTATTTTCACCAATGCTGGTCTTCAACAAGCATAATACCTAGGGAAATAATTTATAACTGAAACCCTCATCCTTTAGGGCGGGGAGGAGGTCGTAAACTCCACCCCTCTAATGAGGACCGAACCCTAGCTGATGCTCCTGGGAATTGTAACCTATTATAGTTAAACTTATATTCTATATTAGACCTTCTTTAATCCTAGGTACATGTTAAAGCCAGTAAGGGGGATAATTGTGGGAGGAAGCAGAAATATAGAAATAGAACTTTTAAGAATGACTAGTGTAAGCAGGATGAAGGTTGAACTAGTCGAGAGAAAAGGAGTAGGACACCCGGACTATATAGCTGACTCGGCAAGCGAGGCTGCTTCAAGAGCTCTTTCAAAGTACTATTTAAAAGAGTTTGGCACAATATTGCATCACAACCTCGATAAAACACTACTTGTCGGAGGACAGTCGAACCCCAGATTCGGCGGCGGCACACTCTTGGAGCCTATATACATAGTAGTTGCAGGCAGGGCTACTACAGAGGTAAGAGTTGAGGATGGCATAGTTAAAGTACCCTTCGGTAAAATAATTATAGATGCCGTTAAAGACTGGATTAAGAGGAACATGAGATACCTGGATCCGGAGAGACACGTAATAGTGGACTATATGGTTAGAAAGGGTAGTACAGACCTCGTAACAGTATTTGATGCAGGGAGATCGTCCGTACCCCTTGCAAACGATACAAGTATCGGTGTAGGCTACGCCCCGCTTTCCACACTGGAAAAACTAGTACTACAGAGTGAGCGATTATTGAACAGTCCAGAGTTTAAATCCAGGGTACCAGCTGTAGGCGAAGACGTGAAAGTAATGGGTCTGAGAAGGAATAAGGATATAGTGTTAACAATAGCGGCTGCAATAGTCGACAGCGAGGTAAGAGATAAATATGAATATCTGAAGGTTAAAGAAGACATAGTAAACGTTGTCTCAGACCTGGCTGGTAGAATAGCTCCAGATTATAATATTAAAATACATGTAAACACGGCTGATATACCGGAGAAGAATAGCTTCTACCTAACAGTCACAGGCACCTCTGCCGAGCATGGAGACGATGGCGCAACCGGACGGGGCAATCGTGCCAATGGATTAATCCCCCCTATGAGGCCTATAAGCCTTGAGGCGACTGCTGGGAAGAACCCTGTAAACCACGTGGGCAAGATATACAATGTGGTTGCTAGAAGGATAGCTGAGAGAGTCTATGAAGTATACAACGGCATATTCTCTGATGTATACGTGGAGCTATTGAGCCAGATCGGTAAGCCGATAGATCAACCGCTTGTCGCAAGCGTGAAATTGATTCCAAGTGATCTATCGATGAACGATATCCCCTCACACATCATGAGCGAGATCCGTGGTATAGCAGATGAAGAACTCACTAATATAAAGAGGGTCACCGAGATGGTTCTAAACGATCAAGTAACACTGTACTAAGCTAGCTGTTTTTCCTAGACCTCTGATACTCTTCTATCATTCTCAATATTCTCTCATGTCTCTCCAACTCGATTAACTCATCTATTTTACGCCAGAGCTCGTTAGCCTTCTCAATGACCTCTTTTTCAACTATAACGTAGTCACCTAAGTCATATATGATCTCCGGTTTCACCACCGGGATCCTCTCCTTTAACGGATCGACTGCCACCGCGGGTGAAACAATGAAGCCCCTTCCACTGGTTAAGATGTTCTTCAACTCGCTTGATATCTCTAATACCCTCTCCATGTAAACACCGCGATTAACTAGTCCCCCCTCTCTCCGCACGGTACTCACTTTTGGTATCATTACCAGGTCTCCGCGACCCAGCTTAACTACATGTTCCTCCAGTTGCAACAGCTTTTCATATAGTTCCCTAATAACATTGTCCTTGTCCTCTATTTTCCTCCTTAAGGCTTCCAATTCGTTTTGTAAAGCATTTATCTTTCTCTCGTAATCCTCTATCCCTGGCTTCCTAGAGCGCGTGAGTTTCAACTCTAATTCTAGATCTTTTATATACAGGTCTTTTCTCTCTATTTCATCGAGTAGTTTCCGGACTAGTGCCTCCAACGTGTTCACTTTCTCACTTAGCTTCTCGCATACAGGTGTAGTGGTTGGTTTCATTTTCTCCTCTACTACTGGGGGGATCTTGGGAATACTTCTTTTAAAGTGTTCCTCGAGAACCTCTGAGAAGGGTTTACCCCTGATTATCTCGGCTATAAGCTGGTACCTATCTACTTTTTTCATGTTAGCGAGCTTCGATTTCACTTCTTCAATAGTGGCTTTATAATTATTATACGCCTTTACAGCAGCTGCCAAGGCATCCCTAGTATGTGAGTCAGGTATGTTGACCACGTATTTCTCCGAGTATTCCCTAGCTATCCTGTTTTTCTCATCGATAGTTATATCTTGCTCGGGAACGTAAAGCACCGCGTTAAGCATTGATGCAAGCTTCACAACTGTTTCAGGCGGTTTTGAAACATCCGTCGCAACCACTACAGGTTTGCCAATCCTGCTTATCAAGTTGACTATTTCATCCCTATCAGGGCTCTTCATACTGGTTATGAGTACTGGTTCTCCATCTAGCGTAAGAACTGAGACACCTATACTCATCCCTGGATCCACGCCAACTATCACAGGTTTCCTGGCTTGATCGCTTACTGGCTCTATCGACTTCCTGCTCGCATACGGCTTAATAATTATCTTAACATTCTTGTACTTTAAAGGCTTTATTAAACCGTATAGGCTTTCCCTTGGAGCATAAACTATGAACACGCTTTTCTCAAGGCCTCCCTTGCTTCTCTTTATCACCATATCATAGTCGAGCTTGTTCTCATTCAGGATACTCTTTATCTCCTTTGTTGCTTGAGCGATACTGGCCCTTATACACCTCAGGAATCTATCCCGGCTCATACCACCCTGTGTTACACTTCTCCCCTTCGTAACAACTATCCTAGTTTTCTCAGCAAATAACCTGACCTCATAACCTATACCCCTATAGGCTGCCAATGCATTTATATAGGCTGTCTTCAACGGTGTCTCAATCACCGTATCTATCCCTAGCTCCCTTGCCACACTATTTACATCTCTTGCATCATTTGGCGGTCCTGTCACCTGGACCACTTTAACGTTTCCAGGGAGCAACTCAAATATCCTTCTCAACTCATTCTCAGAGGGGGCTAATTCATATATGTTGTCAACAGCTATAATATCAACATGATACTCCAATACTAGTCTAAGCAATCTATATAACTCGACGTCCTCGAAGGATGCAATGATCTCTCCATTCCTTAGCACCACGGCTGAATAGAGGGGTTGCCTTCTACTATTCGGTGATGAACCAGGTTGTATATCCACGCCGATTACTGTGATGACTATGGTATCACCTAGGTAGTTACTTAGCTTAAAACATCTATTTATACCCGATCCCACGGGACTCAGGTCTGATATTAAGTTTATGTTGGCTGTGTTGTCCCTTCATCTGGCTTAGGGGTGTTGAGGGGTATTCTGAGACCCTGTATCCCGGGTTTCTTTTGGAGGTGTCCTCAGCCCTCACCTTATTATAATAAACTCTTCACAACAGCAAACAACACCAACCAATACAAGCCCATATAAAAACCAAAACAACAGCCAAAAGCTCCCGTAGATCTCCTCACTTAACCAGCTGACACTATTCTATTATAGATCGTCATATGATCAATGTTCAACCCATATACCTTATTGAAGAACTTCACCACGTATTCAACATCCCTCCTCAACAACTGTAACGCGTTGGGTTCCTCCCTGTAGATGTATTGAGGCCAGTCTATTACATAGGGTTTCTCATCGCTTACCGTTACGATTATATTATACTCGCTTAAATCCCCGTGTACAATACCGGCTTCCCTATATGCTTTACTAATAGTATCAATGATATACTCGAGAACCTGTTCTGGTTTCCTAAGCTCAGGGCGTTTATAAAGCTCTACGCCTTCAATGTACTCTGTGACAATTACATGTCTATTATAGCCCAGGGGAACCGGTACAAGTGCATTTATCGAGGACAGGGTTTTCAATGCTTTGAACTCTCTCTCAGCAGCCAGCTTCGACTCCTCATACCATGTGGTTGAAACCTTGTTGCTACTCCAAGATCTTAGTAGCCTTGTGCGTTGAAAGCTGGTTCTCCCGATCCTAAGTACCTTGACCACTACCTTTAAACCGCCTGGTGCAAGCCCTATGTATATTTCACTCTCCTTGCCAACCCCTATTTTATTTCCTAGTGCCTCAAGTATGTTCTTGTTGACCAGGGTCCTGAAAGCCAGCATATCATAGCCTATATATGTCAACCTATACGCCTTATAGCCTGCTATAGTCTTCCTCCTAACTAACCCAAGCTCATGGAGCTTGCCAAGTACTAGGATTACCTCCCCTTCATGCAGGCCACTGATCCTCTCTATGGTCTCTAGGGCAACATATTCCATTCCCCTCGAAATCCCTTTTTCGATGGCCGCGAGAACCTTGAAGTCCTTGTCTGTGAGCGACTTATATATTTCACCGGGGAGCAAGATTAACCACTTCCATGGATTAATTTAAGTATATTAATAAACTTATCAAGGTGTTGCCGGCTCACATGCGGCATTACGACCACTCGTAAAGCATGTAGAGATGGCGACTTGTACACGTATACCCCTTTCTCAGCTAAAACCTTGAACAGCTCAATATAGCTGTATCTCAGGGACCTAAACACATTTATGGGTAGGATCGGCTTGAATACTACTAGCTCAGGGATATTTTTCAAGCCATTATACAGGTAATAAGAGTTCTCCATCATTTTAACTGCGTTCTCCTCATAACCCTTGATACCCATTGCCATGAAGACGGCTGCTGAAGCAACAACAGCTCCACCAGGCCTCGTGCCAAGGAGCCCGCATGATTTACCAAGCGGCATATACTCCATATCAAAGCAGGCCTGCTCAAGGAAACCACGATTGGAGAAGAAGAGAAGGCCTGAGGGTATCGGCGCACATCCATTCTTATGCATGTCGACGCTTAGGCTTGATACTCCTGGGAACATCCGTAAATCCACGGTAATATACCCCCTCCTATATAGGAATGGTATTAGGAGGCCACCATAAGCAGCGTCGACGTGTAGGTAGACACCATATTTTTCAGCTAACTCCCCGGCTTCTTTAACCGGGTCAATGACACCTGCCTCCGTAGTGCCAGCTGTTACGACTACCGCGAAAGGCTTATATAATCTGATATACTCCTCCAAGATTGCTGGGTCAACCGGTTTCAATGGATCAACTGGTATCTTTACCAGTTTACAACCCATTAAAAGGCATGCCTTATCTATGGATCTATGGATGCTTGACGGCACAACCACTGTATTCTCCTTGCCCTTGTTCACTCTTCTACCAACATATAGCGCCATGATATTTGATTCTGTGCCACCCGAGGTATACATACCGTGCTCAACATCAAATAACCCTCCGATTCCTTTAACAATGATCTCTTCAGCTTCTTTAACAATAGGGAAGACCATGTGATCATTACCATTTATATGAATAAATCTGAGAAAAGCCTCAACACCTAATTCATGCGGCATAGTCGTCATTGAACCAAGTATCGATCCATCCAAGTGGTTGGGGGTCTTAGAAAAAGCTTTCTCCAACCATTCTCTAGCCTTATTAATATCACCAATATACATTTATTACTCATCATCCCCAGTTCATTTACTTCATGAAGAGTCTCTCATATTGTTTTAGATACTCGGTACTTATGGATACATCTATAAAGAGCTTTCTAGCTCTCTCCACATCTTCGACCTCTATCCTGCTTGATCCCCTTTCCTCCGCAATTATTCTAGCTGGCTCAAGTAGTTGCACAGCGTATCTTAGACTTGTCTTACCACCTATTTCGACAAGTTTCTCTAGAGCCTCATTAGATAAAGCTATCTCTTCCTCGCTGGCACGTATCTTGATGATCTCCCTGATCTCATCAGGTGTGTAAGGCCGTGTAGGTATTATTAGTAATCTATCCAGTAAGTCCAATGGTATGCCATGAGGCGACTCTATGTCCGTACCCCGTATCCTTGCAATGCCTCTATTGGTTGCCAGGATAAGTATCGGGGCGAACTCGCTCTCCATAGCTCTTGTCAGGAAGCTGAATGATTCTATATCTAGCATATGTGCGTCATCTATGAAGAGTACACCGGGGAGTAATTCAGCTTTTTTCTCATCGATCCACTTCTTCACTGTTTCATCTACTTGACGCCTTACTTCTGAAGGTATCTCTCTTTCAAAGGTTAACCCGAAGAAGCTGATCACGCTTCTCTGTGCAGCGTATATCATGTCAAGATCATACAGGGTTAACACGTTTACTATTTCCTTTTCCTTCCTCACAGGCCCCTTGGGTATTTCAACGATCCTCTTAGTCTCAACATCATATGTTCTAGCACCCTCCACCTCCCTGGTGCGTCCAACCCTGTGGACCCTACCTGTTTCAGCATCAATCCATATCACGTCGCCTTTACGTATACCCATCTCGAGGAGCTGCTGGGTTACTTCCTCAGGCACTGTCAAAGTCAACTCTTCATCCTTCGTGGCTAGAACCACCCTTGCCTCTACTGGGACTGTTAGATAGGGCACCATGGGGTGTCTCGCTCTACGTATCTTCAACTCCTTTACAACGCCTTCATAGACTTTTCTAACCTCCCTGAGCTTTATTCCAAGCGACTTCCTTAAGGCCTCCATGAGTACTTCGGTCTTTTTCTTTTCCGTACTATATATCTCGCTACCACTCATTATGACAAATGGTGTTTCCTCACCGAGCTCCCTGGCTATTGCCACAGCTATGGCTGTCTTACCTGTGCCGGGTGGTCCCACCAACAGTATCCCTCTTCCAGCTATTCTCCCCTCCCTAATCATCTTGACAACTATGCCGGCAGCCTCCCTAGCCTCCGTCTGCCCTACTAAACCATCACCGATTATTTTAGCCCTACCTTTTTCATCCAAACCTAACCCGGTGATATGGCTGTGCGCACTTATCCTCCTACGAACAGGTGCTTCAACACGTATTCCACTCATCCCATACCACCTTGGCTGATCATCTAACTTAATCTGGTTAAACCTCTACGGGGCAGTATGGATTATCATAGTATAAATAATTATGTAAGAGGGATTTTTAACCAGCTTCCTTGGTATCATCTCTTCTCTACATATACTATCAATGGATTGACTCCTCGATACCACCGGCTACGGTGGATACGAGAGCCCGTTACACTACTTTACAACTGAAAGCCTTCAGGATGAGGAGGTCAGATAACCAAGTAGAACTAGGATATGATTATCTTAGATGAGCTAGGGTAGCGGTGGCTCAGCGCCGCTGAAGTCTTCATAGACCCCAGCCCCTAAGGCCTCGTTTTTCTTCCTCATCATCACTTATAGAATAATGATCCAAGGTACGGTTATTATATTCCACGATAAAAAATAAAATCAGAGCTGAACTAGTATGCCTCGGTATGCTGTTCCTGCTTTCATATAGGTTTGCCATCGAATTCTTTTATTGAAGAACGCAATCGCATGCATAAACCTATTCATAAAGTACTCAAGATGCGCGGGCTCCTTTATTGCTACTGGTTCTCTTGGAGCATCACTACACGTCTTACTGGACGCTCCATTATATAGCGATATAAAACCATTTATCCATTAATGGTAAACCCTTTATACAATCCTTTGTTTGCCTTGCTTGCCTCACATATATACTACATGTTCTTTAATGTTGATTATTGGACTAATATATTACATTGGGCTAGCTACGAAAACCGTGTTTACAAGGTGAAAAAGCAGTATCTATCATACTTTCTTTATGATAATAATGCCGACTAGCCATATTAAGAAGCTGGACCTTCATTCGTAGTTGACTTATATCCTGACCGGTGGATTAAGCTATTTAATCCCCTACTATATTTTGATCCCAAATAGTAAACACGTCTAAGTGAGCCAGAGTGAACCCGGTCTTTGAAACAGTTTCAAAGGAGATAAGTATTCTTGTAAATAGACTCAGAGATCTTAAGGTGCCTGAATACCGTATTTCAAGGATTGAGGAGATGATTAAAGCACTTAACTCCACTAGGACCCCGCAGATAGTTGCAAGAGATCTTTTTAACACGTATGCCGGCTTCATATCACTAGTGAAAGAGCTTGAATCCGGGTTAGATAAAGGGGTTGATGAATTAGAAATATATGTTTTCCTGGATAAAATCGAGGAAAAGCTGGCTGAGTTCATTAATATCACTAGAAAATCCTATGTCAGGGAGAAGATACAGCTTTCACTCCCATTATTAATGACCACGATTTCATTTGCCTTATTCATTTTGATAGACCCAGTTATCCCGGATATTATATCCCTAGGCTTCTCCATCTTGGGCATGTCCATCTTCTATTTCAATTCGACACTAGGCTTGTTAAGTGTTGTAGCTAATATAGTTTTAAACATTATGTTATCCCTCTACCTCAACGAGTTAAGGCTTGACATATTATTCCTAGAGGTAATAATCGCTTTTTCGGCAGTGCTCCACATATACATTATTAGGGAGTCCTCGAGTGTAGGATACATAGACCAGGTAGTTAAATCCCTTAAGGCCGTTGACACGCTTGTGGCATCCTATATTAAACCCATGGATGTCAGCGCCGTGGCAAGCCTATTAAGCACTATTCAGTCACATTATAGCACTGATAAAATAGCTGAATTATTCAGGTATAAGGCCGTCGTTATGCTAATGAATGGCTATAGTATTGAAGAGGTTGAGAAAAGCTTGTTCAGAGCCAGTCCTGAGAAACAAATAACCTGACTACTCAGTTAATGGTCCTTTGGAAACAAATCAGCTTTATATTGCTTTTTAACTAGTTAAAACATATTTGAGGCGATAATCGTTTATGGTGGTTTGAGGCATGCCAAAGGAGAAGAAGGATACTGGTCAACAATCAACTAGTGCTGAGAAAGGTAAGGAGATAAAAATAGTAACAAAACATGTGGTGACGCCAAGCGATCTTGAGAAGGATCCTAGGGCGGTTAAACTACTCTATATAATATCGCTAAGTAATGGAATAAGTGAGAAAGCCTTAATGAGCCTCCTATACTTAATGAAGCAGAATGGATATGATCTAGGCTACTCCTTTACCCTTTTAACTCAGTCACCAACCAGTAGAGACGTCTTGAACGAGTTGACGATGTTAAAGTATCTGGGTTTCGTGGAAGTAGGGGCGAATAAGAAGCTGATCATATCTAGTGCAGGCAAGGAGTTCCTGGAGGCGCATTTAAATATAGTGGGCGGTGACGCTGAAACCATTAAGAAGTTATTCAGTGATTTAAAGCCTAAGATACAACCCCTCGATGTCGAGGTAGATGTAAAAACCAAGAGAAGACTGTAACACAATTATATGGTTGGAGAAACGCCTCTCCTAGTTTCTTTTTCCTCTTTCTCGAATGCAAATAATGGATTCAGCGCGTTTTCCTCCGCTAGTTTTCTTAGATGCTCACTGAACTTGCTGGTGTGCTCGATATCTAGCTCTATTAACTCGTAGAGTATAATCCTTAGCTTAGACCATAGTTCAATCAGCATCTCCCTAGGCATATGGCTGGTTATCATGGGATCTTTTAACCACTGGTCGAATGCCTCAATAGTCTTCCCCATGTGTTGGAAAGCTAGCCTGGAAAGAGTGATCAACGCCAGTCTATCAAGCTCCTTATAATTCTGCTCAGCCTTCTCAAACATCTCTTTTACCATGTTCTGCCTTTTCACCCATGACTCTAAGTTGCTGAAAAACCCATCCATTCCAATTCACCCTTAACATTTTCAAGGTATTAATACTACTTTATATTTTACTATTCCATTATAATCAAGCAGATAATGCAAAAACAGGTTTAATTACTCATTAATACTTTTACAATCGAAAATCCCGTCCTTTAGGGCGGAGATTAAGTGCTTATCTCATAGCCATTAAAGGCATAGAAAGACCTAAACTGGTACAGAAAGCTACAAGCCAATGTTTCTGTCCCGTGATCCCTGTGATGATGAATTATGAAATCGGTGCAATTCTACTGGGAGCCACTTAATCTGAAAAATTAATTAAATATTAAGAGGATGGGGAATAATTAAAATCTCTTAAAGAGGATACAGCAGATAATGGGAAGGAGTAGTGGGTAAGCCTGAGACTATAGAAATAGGTGTTGATGAAGCCGGAAGAGGACCATTTATAGGGGACATGGTGATAGCTGGTGTAATTGGTTTAAGTAGCGCGTTTGAATCGCTGGTTTCTATAGGATTAAGGGATAGCAAGCTCCTCGAACCCTTGAAGAGACTTATGATATTAAATAACATGCTCTCACTGGACATAGATATTGTTGCAACCTATGTAAGCCCTATCCACATAGACAGAAGTAACATGAATATGCTTGAATACACCGTGATATGTAGTATCCTCAAGTATCTATCCTACAGCCATATCCTAAGACAACGCCAGGGTACCGGGGTAAGGATATATATTGATGAAGTGAAGGGCTACAATGATAAAATAGGGGAGTGTGCTAGAGGACTGTACAGGGGTAATGTAGAAATATTCATTGAATCCAGGGCAGATGCGAAATACCCGGCTGTTTCTGCTGCAAGCGTAGTAGCGAAAATACTCAGGGACAGTAATATTAAGGCACTACAAGTAATAGCGGGTGAAACGGGCTCCGGATACCCTAGCGATCCAGTCTCTAGGAGATGGCTTGCTAATATGTATAGAGATGATGGTGAACCCCCTGTATACATCAGGAAAAGTTGGGGCATAGTGAAGGATCTAGCCCCCAGCTGGTACGTTAGTAAACAAGTGAAGCATGGTAAAAAGGAGGGATCCTTACTAGACTATATTAGAAGGGGAGTAACCTATGGTAACCAACCTACCAGCGGAAGCAAAGGCTAAATGGCTAAAGGTAATGGAGGCTAAAACACCAGAGGAAAAGATGAAGGCACTAGAGGACTTCTTATCCAGTGTACCCAAGCATAAGGGCACAGAGAAACTAAGACTTTGGGCGACTAGAAGACTGGCTGAACTCAGGGAAGAGATTGAGGAGAAAAAGAAAAGAAAGACCGGTAGAGGCGTCTCCTTCTTCATCGAGAAGGAGGGGGATGTCCAAGTAGTTGTTGTGGGTCCCCCTAACACTGGTAAAAGCATGCTGGTTAATAGGTTAACCGGGGCTAGAACCATTATTGCTGACTACCCTTACTCCACTACGTATCCGGTACCAGGTATGCTTAAATATAGGGATATATACATACAATTAATTGACACCCCTCCATTAAGCAGGGACAGTGTTTTCACGAATAGGGTTATCGGCCTCGCTAGAAACGCTGATGGCCTTCTAATAATTCTGGATGCAACAATGGATCCCGGGGCTGAATTCAACGAGGTTAAGGAAATACTTAGGGAGTACGGTATAATACTTTCAAAGCCAGCCGGTAGAGTAGTTATCGAGGTATCCAGGAGTGGAAAACATGGGTTAAGGTTTACGTTGATGGGGAGATTACTCAATGCAACACTTGATGATGTACGCAAGCTACTCGAGGAGTACAGGATATATAATGCACATGTAAAGATATATGGAGAAGTCACATTAGATGATGTGGAGCAGGCATTATTCGAGAATACAGCCTATAAGCCCGCTATAGTATATATTAATAAAGCCGACCTGGCGAAAGACATCGATACCGTTATAAAGGCTTTCACGAGTTCATGTAATCTACCTATATTATACGGTTCCGCTATGACCGGGCTAGGCCTCGACAAAATAGGTGAAGCATTATTCAACCAGCTTGAACTAATCCGGGTATACACTAAGTCGCCTAATACACCTCCATCCGAGAAGCCGCTGGTACTTCGAAAAGGCGCTACTATACGCGATGTCGCTGAAAGCATACATAGGGACTTCGTGAAGAACTTTCTCTACGCAAAGATATGGGGTAAATCTGTCAAATACCCTGGTGAAAAAGTAGGTCTTGAACACATCGTTGAGGACGGGGATATCGTGGAAATACATATCCGCGGCTAACTAATCCTTAATTCGAGAGCTGAAGAACATCACTCATTAGCCATCGCATTCCCTAAGAGGTATGTTGAGCCTGGTAAGTAGCGTCGATAACGCATTGAGAGTACCCCTCTGATCACATATAAACGCCTCCACTGGGGTATATAGGGTTATCAGCCTTAGAGAATCCTCCTCGGGGCATCGTTTATTCATCACTATTAGTTCAATACCCCTCCACCTCTTTAAAACACCTGTTTCACGGAGGAGTTTAATGCTCTCCCTATCAGTTACTATTATTTTATCACCTCTTGCAATTGCATCTTCCACGAATTCGACCACCGGCTTACATGGCTTCTCAACGGATAAAACTATCATTGCCAGGGCTCCTCATGGAGTAGATGCAGAAACCAGGTTTTTATATTTTCAAGGAATACAGTTTATAGTAGGGCTAGTTTAACTATAGGGGTTTAAAATGATAAGCGATCTTGCCGAGTTTCTTAAGAGGTATGGCTTCACACCAGTTGTTTACGATAACATAATTCGCGTCTTTGACGAAGAGCTTCCAGTATACATTGAGATAAAACTAGACACCGGCAAAATCTATACATCTATAGGTTTTACGAATGAATTGAGAGAGGTTTTCGATGAAATGTCATCAAGCGGAGAGGACGTGGAGGAAGCCGTGGATGAGGCGTTAAGCCGTTTAAACGAGTGTGCCCTCCTAGTTAAGAAATGGGCTGAGTCGAGAAATCTTATAACTATCTTTGAGTTAAGAGAGGGTAGTGCCGAGTTATTATCTCTCGTAGAGGAATATATGGAGGGGTTAAATGAATGAGCGATCCCCGGAGACTTTTCGGAACCGATGGAGTCAGAGGGGTTGTAAACGAAGACTTAAACCCGGAATTTATACTGAGACTCGGGCTAGCAATAGGCTCCTATTTTGATAAAGGCTCCAGGGTACTTATTGGGATGGATTCAAGGGCTGGGGGCGAGATAATTAAGGGCATTGTTTCAGCAGCACTAATGTCAACAGGTGTAAAGGTATATGATGCTGGATTCACCCCCACACCAGCCCTTCAATACGTTGTCAAATCTAATGGCTTTGATGGAGGAGTTATGATTACAGCCAGCCATAACCCTCCCGAATATAACGGGATAAAGGTGATCGGCCCCTACGGAATCGAGATCGATAGGGATGAGGAAAGAAAGATAGAAGAGATATATTGGGAAAGCAATTTCAGGAGGGTTAACTGGAGTAGTCTACCGTATAGTGTAGAGAAACATAAGATGGTTAATGAGGAATACGTGAAAGCTGTGTTAAGCCATATAGATAAGGACCTTATTAGAGCCAAGAACTATAGGGTACTCATAGATCCAGCTAATAGTGTTGGCGCATTAACAACGCCGCTAATAGTTAAGGAACTAGGTGCAAAACCAGTTGTAATTAATGGAACACTAGATCCCTTATTCCCTGGGAGAAACCCTGAGCCAACAGTTGAAAACCTGGCTGAAACAGCGAAGGTAACAAGGGAGTTAGGAGTCGTATTAGGTATCGCACATGACGCTGATGCCGATAGAGCTATAATAATAGATGAAAAAGGCGTTGTCAACTGGGGGGATCGAACAGCAACGCTTCTAGCTAAATATCTGAAAGAGGAGAAGGGATTAAGTGGGAAGGTCTATACTGCTGTATCATCCAGCATAATGGTGGAGGAGGTTTTGAGACCCCTCAACATAGAGGTTGCCTGGCTTAAAGTGGGTAGTGTCGATATAGCTCACACCATGAGAAGGAATGGTGATGCCTTATGTGGATTCGAGGAGAACGGTGGATTCATGTATCCACCCCACCAATATGTACGTGATGGAGGAATGACCACTGCATTATTTCTCGAGATGATGGCCAGGTACAATGCATCAGCATCACAATTATTCGATAAGCTACCAAAGTATTATACCTTGAAAAAGAAGTATAAGATGGATCGTGAGAAGGCTTTAAGAGTGGTTGAACTAGTTAAAGAAGCGTTTAAGGATAAACGGTTAATAACGATCGATGGTGTAAAAGTCATCTCATCCGATTACTGGTTTCTAGTGCGGCCAAGCGGTACGGAACCCTTGCTCCGAGTAATGATCGAGGCTAAGGATATTGAACGATTGAATGAGATATCATCATTGATTGATTCGATAATAAGGGAGGTGGTAGGTAAGTGATGAGATATTGGGGGCTAGATGTCCTAGTATGCGTGCACTGTAAACATCACCCATTAGAGATTACAGTAATAGAATCCGAAACCCAAGAGATAAACACAGAAAATATTGAGGTACCAGTGTGCAAGGATTACTGTGGATACCTCAAGGAGAAAATAGATAGGAACAAGGTTTATCCTTGCCAGGAGTGCCTCAGGATAGGTATTAAGACAGCAGTACTATATTGCACCAGCTGTGGAAGATGGTATCCTGTTAAAAACGGGATAGTCTACATGCTGACAGACAATAGGAGAAATCTTTCAAGCGATAAAGAATTCCTAAAGCTCCACATGGACAAGATACCTGAACACATATTGAAACATGGTAAACCAGTAAACTTAGAAACGAATAGGGAAGAAGCAAATAAGTAAAAAGGTCTTTTGGTTAAAAACTCATTTCTGTCTAGGGCATACATAGTCTAATTGATATTTACCTCTCTCCATTAGTCGATCCCATAAACGCTCTACAACCCTGTGAACGTATTCCACTGCTTTTTCCTCATCAACCCTGGTTAGCCTGTGGTTCCTCAATATTATTCTACCATTAACTATCACGGTGTCAACGTCTTTACTGCCGAAAGCATTAATCATATGCCCTAGAACAGTCTGTGAGTTAACCGGTGTTGAAGGCGTTTCAGGTCTTAATAATACTATATCGGCTTTCTTCCCCTTCTCTATACTCCCTAATTCATCCTCTACGTGAAACATTTTCGCTACGTTTATGGTTGACATCTCGAATACCTGGAGAGGTGTGAGTATCCTAGGATCCCTGTTCCATAGTTTATGGATGAGGTATGCTGCCCTCATGTTCTCGAATTGATCAAAGACATAGCCATCATTACCTATTCCAACATTTATCCCCAGCCTAAGCATTTCAGGTACCCTGGCTACTCCAACAGCGTTCAACATATTGCTTAAGGGGTTGTGAGCCACATGCGCCCCTGTCTCCCTTATAATGTAGAGCTCATCCTCCGTGATGTTAACAGAGTGCACCAGGTGGACGTCGTCTCTGAGGAATCCGAGCTTCTTCATTCTCTCAACTGGCCTTACTCCGTACCTCTCTATATTATGGTAGACATCTACTAATCCCTCGGCTGTGTGTATCGCTATTAAGGCTCTATGATTATCCGCCATTTCACGGGCCATTCTAAATAATTCATCGGTGACGGTGAAGCTTGAATGAAGATAAATAGCTCCTTTCACCAGCTTGTTGGGATCACTATTATTTTTCATGATGAATCTCTCATTCTCCTTTAACCCCCTGATCCCTTCCTCTATACTTCTCCTCTGCGTTGCTTCATAGGATATTATCCCTCTTATCCCGACTTCACTAACCCCTTTCTCAATATAGTCTAAGACCCCGTTGATCGCGTTTGGACTACTAATGTTATCGAAGAAATTAGTTACACCCGACTTAGCGAACAATATTGAACCCATGAGGGCTGAAGCATATGCGTCTTCATACGTTAACTCGACATCTAGGGCCCACCATATTCTCTGGAGGTTCTGCTGGAAATCCGTGGGAGGTTCTATCCTAGAGAACCAGGGACTCCCCGTCAAAAGGAGTCCGTAGAAGTGGGTGTGTGCACACATTAACCCAGGTATGGCTATCATGCCACGACCATTTATTGTTTCCTCACTGATATACTTATCGGTCCCATCTCCTGCTCCAATATCAACTATTCGATCATCTCTAATAGCAATGTATCCATGGTCTATGATACGTCGCTCATCATTCATTGTTACAACCAGGACATTTGACACCAGTACGTCAACTTTTTCCCTCAAGGAATACCCTCCACTTCTTTGACTTAATATTACCTTAGCTAAGTAAATAAATTTAAGTCGAAACATCGGAATAGCTATACTTAGGTATCCCACTCTTTATTTCGACCAGTTAGAGGATAACTCGGCCATAGATGAGAGGTAGGTGGCTATTACTATTAATCCTCCCCCGATTACTTTATATGGTTCAATTCCCTCCAACCCCATCGCCAGCGAGAAGATTAGGGCAAAAACTGGTTCAAGCAGGAATATTAGTGCAGCTGTTAGAGGGGAAACATATCTCTGACCCCATACCTGGAAAAAAGTTGCCAGAACCGAGCAGGCTACGGCGAGATAAGTTATATAAATCAAAGCCTCAATGCCCACAGCTCCCCCGAGAATTAATGCAAAGGGATAGGTGAGCGCACCCGGTAAGAACATGCCGTACAATATCTCTATTATACTAGAGGATCCATAGCGGGAAACCAGGATTATCTGGGCTGCCCAGGCAATAGACCCCATGAAAATAAGGAGCACACCTATGGTTAACCCACCGCTCGGAGAGGTTAACACATATAGGCCGGAGAGTGCTAAAAGAAGGGCTATACCATCTATTAAACCATAGTTCCTTTCAACGAGTGCGATATATAGGTGGACATGTACAGAGTTAAGCCCGGTTATGAAGGCGCTGAGAGATGGTGTTGTATATACTGTTCCAGCTGCTTGAAGGAATAAGCCAAGGAAATATGCTATGCCCACGATGAACCCCTTATATAGGCTGTTAATGGATAGTACTCCCCTATACATTTTCAATAATATAATCGGTGTCAACAATATTACTGCGATAAATGATCTGAGAGATGAGTAAGTTAGAGGAGATACGTCTGTTACCGATAACTTAATGAATGAGAAGGACGAACCCCAAAGTATAGTCGCAACCACCAGCGATACCACGCCAGCAACTCTCTTATTCATGGAGACACCTATAAGTCTGCTCTAAGTTGATTAAGAGACATCGTGTTTTCACATAATAAATTATATGAAGCACATTTAATTTAAAGTATTAGTCAAGTAGGTAGAATGAGAGATAGGAGAAAAAGGATATAGGTTCTTTAAAACCAACTATGGACATGATTAGTCAGGTATTATTCTTGTACCAGCATTCCCTTTTAACGCTTCATAAGCCTGCTTCAAATGAGCTATTACAGCCATCTTACCCCCGTTTTGGACGAATCTCATCCCGGCAAGTATTTTTGGACCCATGCTCCCTGGCTTGAAGTGTCCTTCCCTATAATATTTTAATGCCTCGCTAACCTTTACCACGTCAAGAGGTTTAGCATTTGGTGTTCCATAGTTTAGAAATGCCTTCTCGATATCTGTCAATATTAATAATATATCCGCCTTCAACGCCGAAGCCATTCTCTCCGCGCCGAGATCCTTATCTATCACACCCTCTAATCCATGTAATAAGCCATTTTCATCTCTGTATACAGGTATTCCCCCGCCTCCATCAGCTATCACGATGAATCCCTGCTCAACTAGCATCTTAATGGCATCTATCTCAATCTGGCCTATGGGATCTGGGGATGGCACAACCCTCCTATACCCACCGCGTGGATCTGGTTTAAATACCCAGCCAAGTTCTCTCGATAATTTTTCAGCTTCCTCCTTGCTATACCATGGACCTATGTACTTTGTTGGATCATTGAAGGCTGGATCATTCCTATCTACAAGCGTCTGTGTGATAATGGTTAATACTCCCCTTACCTTGGAACCAAGTAGCTTCTTCTCGGCTAGCTTATTATATAAAGCCTGCTGTAGCATGTAGCCAAGCCATCCCTGACTCATGGCACCGGCTACATCAAGGGGCATCGGTGGTATGTTCTTCTCCTTTAACCCTAGACTCATCCATTCCGCGATTATACCTACTTGTGGGCCGTTACCATGCGTCACTACGACGCCATAGTTTTCCTCGATGAGTCTCGCTATAAGTTCTGCGACAGTATAGGCATTTCTCCAATAGTCCTCGGCCACGCCTCTGTCTCCTTTGGTCTGGAATGCGTTTCCTCCTAACGCTATTACTATTGTATCCAGTCCTTTCTTCATATGGCTCTTACCCTCCAATGATATGATTATATTAGTTTCGTAGGAAGCGTTTTAAATCTTGACAGTTAGTGGGATAATAACATTATAAAATTTATTTATTAAAATCGATGTATCCCACTAATTTTTAAGGCCTTGAAACATAAAAATAATAACAGGGATTGGAAATGCTCGAGGCATTGAACCTAGTGGTCGAGGTAAACAATAAAATAGTCATTAACGATGTAAGCATTAAGGTGGAAACAGGAAGCATCACTGCCCTAATGGGTCCTAATGGTAGTGGCAAAACATCCCTAGCATACGCGATAATGGGGCATCCATCCTATAGGATCCTTAAAGGGAGTATATTAATAGATGGCTTAGATTACACATTTAAGCCTACACACGAGAGAGCCCTAGCCGGCCTATTTCTCGTGTTTCAAAACCCAATTGAGCTCCCAGGTGTATCGCTTGAATCATTAATAAGGAGTGCAGTAAATAAGAGGCTGGGTAAAAACGACTTATTGGAGCACGTGCCAGGATTACCCGATAGAATACTCGGGGAGGCAAAGCTTATCGGGTTGAAAGAGGAGCTCGTCACTAGGGATTTAAACATTGGTTTCAGTGGTGGCGAGAGAAAAAGAAGCGAGATACTTCAAGCCAGGGTTCTAAAGCCGAAGTACTTGATCCTCGACGAGCCCGATAGCGGTCTTGATGTCGACGGGGTTCGAATAATTGCCGACTACATTAAGGAGGTAGCATACTCTAATGGCGGGGTGCTACTTGTAACACATAACCCTACCCTACTAAGTTACGTTGAACCCAGCATCATCTATGTCATGCTGAATGGAAGGATAGTTGCGGAGGGCGGGTTAGAAATAGCTGATAAAATAGCTAGGGAGGGATACAACTGGTTGAGGTAAAGTAGTATGGCTATTGAGCTATCTAAGAGTCTTGAACACCATGAGATCGAGCCTGTTGAATACAGAAAGGAGATAGAGATCAAGGGCAGACTATCTAGAAGTATTGTAGAGGAGATCTCAAGAGTGAAAAAAGAACCAGAATGGATGAGGCTTTATAGACTTAAGGCGCTGGAGGCATTTGAAAAATTCCCCTCGCCTAGATGGCTTCCTTGGATTGAGAGCATAGACCTCGATGAGATAGCTTCATACTATGTTAAACCAGCAGCTTCAACAGTAAGCAATTTCGATGAACTACCCAGCGAGATCCGTAGAATATATGAGAGGCTTGGATTACCTGAGACATACGCCAAGTACCTGGCTGGGCTTTTAACCGCGCTCGATAGTGAAAACATATATACTGCAATGAAGGACTTACTCAAGAAGCTCGGGGTAATAATGCTTCCTATGGAGGAGGCGATCCAGAAATACCCAGACATCGTTAAGAAATACTTCGGTAGGGTATTCCCGTACACAGACCACAAGTTTGCCGCGCTGCATCATGCCCTCTGGAGTGGCGGAGTATTCGTCTATGTCCCGAGAGGCGTTAAAGTACCCTACCCGGTTGAAGCATTTTTCTTCATTGGAAGCGAGCTAGAGGGGCAGTTCGAGCACACAATTGTAGTTGGCGATGAGGGGAGCGAGATAACGTTCATTGAGGGTTGTAGCGCGCCAAGGCTGAAGAGGCATAGCTTCCATGATGGTATGGTTGAGCTCTACGCTCATAAGGGATCCAGGATAAACTTTGTAACGGTTCAGAACTGGAGCAGGAACATAGTGAACTTCAATAATAAGAGAGGTATTGCAGAGGATGGAGCCATTATAGAATGGGTTGAGGGAAGTATAGGCAGTAAAATAACCGTGACATATCCGTCTACGATATTGAAGGGAAGGGGCTCGAAGACGACGAGCACCGTGATAGGTATAAGTAATGGTAATGTGGTTAAGGACGCCGGGTCGAAGATTATTCATGCCGCACCCTATACTAGTAGCAGGATAATATCTAAGAGTATTAGCAGTAACGGGGGAATAAATATATATAGAGGACTAGTACAGGTGAATAAGGGAGCCCTTAATGTAAAGAGCTATACGCAATGCGACAGCCTCATACTCGACGATAAGAGCTCTAGTAGTACATATCCGATAGAGCACATTATGGAGAAGGATGCTGAAGTCGCTCATGAAGCAACTACGTTCAGGATAACTGAGGATCAGTTATTCTACATGACTTCTAGGGGTCTAAGCGAGAAGGAAGCCGTCTCACTCATAGTACTCGGATTTGTTAAGGATATTTTTCCAAAGCTACCATTCGAGTATGCATCGATGTTGACGAAGGTTATACAGTTAGAATTCAAGGAGATCGGGGGGGTTGGATAATGGCTAAGACGGTTGCAAGAGGGGCAGGGGACTCACCAACCATTAAAAAATATATTGATAAATCCCCGCTTGAAGAACTTGTTCGGAGAGCATTAAACAGAGAAGCCCCCGTCGCTAACATATTAATTAAAGCCTTGAGCCCCAATGCATTTATTGATTCGCTTTCACCAAGTGGTAGCATAGGGTTTAAATCAATCCCGGTAATCACAGTGTCCCAGGGCTTCTACAGGGTTCGAAGCACTGGTGGAGTATTTGATGTAGGTGTAGAGGACTCTGGGGATGGCGTTATAGCTGTAGGGTATATAGAGCTGATCTTAGAGGGTTCAGGTCTCACGATTCTAAGAATACCGGAGAATCCCGTACATAGAATCATGGGTATAAAGGTAACTGTGGTTAAAGGAGTTGATCACGAGGTACTCTTGATTCATAAATCAGGTAAGAGGGCGGTGGATCTCAGCGAAATCATAGTTGAGCAAGGGGATGCAAGTAGGCTAGCCCTCGTAGCATTATTCAACACTGGCTCTATACTACAAGCCAGGGTGGAGTCCATTCAGGGTGCTGGCTCATCAATAGAGAAGACTATACTGGTTAACTCTACACAGGGATCACGTGTAGAGGTAGAGGATTACTCATATATAGATAATCCTAGTGTAAGCGCGGAGTCATATATAAGGTCTAGGCTGGAAGGGGGCTCTATAGCTGTTCTACGTGGCAGAGGCATGGCCTCCAGGAGGGCATCTGGCTCTAGAATAGTGTATGGCATTGAGTCATTGATTAATGATGCTGAGAGTACAGCGTTCATGCATCCATTTCTAGATATACATTCCAATAATATAGTGGAAGCCAGACATTACGCTAGAAACTATTTGTTAACCATGGATAAATTATTCTATATCGAGACAAGAGGACTGAAACCAGATGAGGCG
Organism: Desulfurococcus amylolyticus Z-533; assembly: GCF_000513855.1. NCBI lineage: Archaea > Thermoproteati > Thermoproteota > Thermoprotei > Desulfurococcales > Desulfurococcaceae > Desulfurococcus > Desulfurococcus amylolyticus. The sequence goes on along the minus strand of NZ_KI911318.1, from coordinate 208,410 downwards.
GCCATGTTACTGGTACACGGCTTCCTAACAAGAGGACTGAGTAGAGCTGCGAGAGAAATTATTCTAAGCAATATCAGCTCTTCTTGAAAACATATATTATTCTATTATTCTCAACGGTTTTAACAGTTACTTTATAACCATATCTATTGCCAAGTAGTTGAGCCAAACCCTGGGGTATTATCTCGGGTGTTGTGGTAACCTCCACCTCATCATTTTCCTTTTCCTTTATGATGGATATCAGCCTTGACAATGGATTATCACTGCATCCACCAGCCTTGGTGAGATCGAGTTGTAAAACCACTGTAACCACTGTTATTCTTCTAATTTATTCGACCCTATTAAGAATTGCATTCAGTTGTGACAATGGATATCTAATGTATTTATGAGACGTTATTTACAGTGTAAATAATACAAACAATTTCAATATTAAATATTTATAAGCATCCTTATTGATACTACTCAATTGAACCCTCTACAGGGGATCTGCATGTCCAAGAAGGGTAAGAAGGAAGAGAAGAAACAGGAGCAAAAACCTGAACAAAAGAAGTAATATCCTGCTTGTTAAAACTCTTATTTCAATCACACTTTTTTACCTCACCAACCTTACTCGACGTGATACAGATTTCACCCATAACCTCAATGAACCTATTCTGTGATCTAGCAATGGTAAGCTGATTCATTATTGAATTAACCTCTTCATTTTTAACTAGCTCGGCTTGCTAGGGGGGTAAAATTTATAAATAGGGAGAGGGGGATTTGTTATTGAAGGGGAGGGGGTTGATATGGAAGCGCTTACCATTAAGAAAGTCATAGGGAAACATGTTTACGGCGAACTCTATGAGTGCGACCCAGGGATTTTAATGAATGAGAAGGATTTAGTAGAAATAGTTAAGAAGGCAGCTGAAATAGGTGGTTTCACATTACTTGATGTAAAGGCGTGGAAGATCAACCCTGGCGTAAGCGTTGTTGGCATAGTGTTGGAGAGCCATATAAGTATTCATACGTGGCCCGAATTCGCTTTTGCCACAGTGGATGTATATACCTGTGGCAATAAAGGCGACTCGGTTAAAGCATACAAGTATATTGTTCACGCTTTAAAAGCCAAAAGGCATACATTAAGAGTGGTGAATAGGGACTACGAGGATAATTAATGATTGAAACGGATATATGCGTGATTGGTGCTGGCCCAGCTGGGTTGAGCCCTCTTGTTTTTATTGGGAACAGGGATGCAGTTATTTTCGAGGAACATAGGCAACCCGGAATCCCTAAGCATTGTAGTGGGCTAATAGGGATTGAGACACTCAGGTTAATGAGGAGTTATGTGGGCGATATTACTGATGCATCCTATAATACAATACTATTCCACGCTTTTAACCGAGTATACGAGGTATCCTATAGGGATAAATTCGTATTCCACATTAACAGACCACTGCTAGAAGAGAAGCTTGCCTCACTCGTCGAGGGAAAGGGACATAGAATACTCTATGCTTCTACAGCTAAACCGGTAGGAATCAATACCATATCTATTGGAAGTGTTGAATACCAGTGTAATATGATACTTGTAGCCGAGGGGGCTAGCGGGAGGTTTAGACGCTTTTTCATAAATCCCTATCCTGGATTTATTGTTGGAATCCAGTACTTGTCTAGGATTGAAAATGTTGATGTTGATACTATATATATAAGTTATTCAGAATTCACACCTGGCTTTTTCTCATGGATTATACCATTGGATAAAGACACGGCTATAATAGGAGGAGGATTCGATGAACCCCGCGTAGAAATAATTGAGAAAGCACTTAACCGTATAGCCACTATCTACGGGGTAAAACCAGGGGGAGTGAACGAGAAATTCGGTGGGATAATACCGAGAGACAAGCCATTACTGGATCCAGTCTATGCTGGTAGAGTAGTGTTCCATGGGGATAGTGTCCCATTAACTAAACCATATACGGGAGGCGGGCTCCACTATATTTTTAAACTATCAAAACACCTGGGCGAAGCCATAGATAACAATAGTCTCAGTAGTTATAGGAGAATTTACCATAGTGCTGTCCATAAATTACTTCTAGAGCATCAAGCTTTAAGCATACTTAGAAAGATATCCATGGGGATACCAGTGCCCTTCATAACGGGTTTAAATAAGATGGGGTTCTTCACGCCAAGCGACTACGATAAACATTATGCGCTTATATTTAAAACAATACCACTAGTACTGGGGGGCTTATTCCACTTCCTAGCTAGTCCCCTAAGAGATCATTGGATACATAGAAATCATAAACAAGTGTTCCCAACCTAGGCAAGGTGTTCCAAGGTGATATAATCCACAATACCCGGGATGCTGCGAATTCTTCTGGCCTCCCTGAGTTTAATCTCCGCATAGTATTCCAGCAAGTCCCTTGGGAATATGGGCCTCAAGTACTCATTATCGCTGATAAGGTATTCAACAGCCTCCTCTAAACTCCTCGGAAGCCTCCTCAGTTTTCCCTCTAGGGACAAACGGTAAAGAGGAAAATAGATCCAGGGGACCCGATCAGCTATAATGTATATGAGAAACGGGAGGGTGTTCCAGGCCGCCTTTAGAGGCGTGCAGAGGGCAATAGAGGAGAAGGCGAGGGAGTACGGCGTGCCAGTAATCTATGTAGATCCCAAGAACACCTCTAGGCTCTGCCCGGTTCACGGCTCAAAAATAGTCTACGGGGATGAATCAAGGATAGGCAAGTGCGAGAGAGGCGGTGAAATATGGCACAGGGATGTGGCAGCTGTGTGGAACCTCCTCCTCAAAGCCTGTGCCTCAGCTGGCTGTCCCTTATCTTGGAGACCATCTTCTCACCGGGTCTCCTGCCGAGCTTCTCCATGACTATGGCGTAGCGCCTCTTGAAAGCCTCTCTCACAATAATGCTCGCGATCTTCCATCTTGCGTCGTCTTTCTTTTTCTTTTCCTTAAGCTTCCTCAGGATCCTCTTCTTTCTACTAAAATTAGTCCCGTAGACAACGTCGTACTTCTCCTGCACCCTCTTCCTGCGGTAGTAGTAACCCAGAACAACTTTCTTCACATTTGTCTCAAAGAGAAGCGCTACGCCGTCGAGTAGGACAGTCGTGTTGTTCTCGTTAACATCAACAGGTATGAAGCCGCGTGACCTATGCTCCTCAACATCCTTCACGAAGGTTAGGTAGACTAGCAACTTCCTGCTCTTCTTGTCCAGCTTTATCTTTGCCTCAGAAGCAAGCTTCCAGCCCTTATTCACGTACTTCCAGTACTGCTTGTGCGGTATAACTTCGAGGAGTACCCAGCCCCTATGGGTAGCTACTTCGATAGATGTCAAACTGTTTGCTCTCCACAGGTGGTCGTCCAGCCAAATAGAGACGCTGTTGACTTCTGGGTGCTCTCTTTCAACCAGCCCTTTCTTCTTCAGCCTGAGGAAGCTCTTGGCTCTAGCAGAGGCGTCCTGGCATGCTGTGTAAGCGTAGTGGGAGGGGAGATGGGGGTAGAGACTCCTTAGCTCGCGATACTTCAAAGCTTTCAGCCTTGTGAAAGATGCGACACCCTCCCTCACAGCGTATAACGTGAGTTGCTCGACCATGTTCCGGTACACGCCCTCGAGCTCGGCGAAGACCCTGAAGAGTCTCCTTGGAATGGGCGGCGTCTCGACTACAATGGTTCTAGCTACTCTCGCCAGCGCCCTTTTCGACCTCTTCCACTAGCTTTTTGAAGCCCTCAACGAGCCTCTTTTTTCTGTGGCTCCTCATACCGTAGAGCTTGCCAGCAAATGAGGTGACTATCGATAGTAGATCCTCCACAAGCTCTCGGTGCGCGTCCTTAGGCTCATCACCATAGATGACCTCTATCCTGACCCCGTACTGCCTGAAGAAGTACTCTAGGTACTCGAAGCCGAACCTAGTCAGCCTGTCCCTGTATGTAGTAACCACGACGTCTACCTGCCTGCTAACTACGTAGTTGAAGAGCTTGAGTAGTCCTCTGCGGTCAGTCTTCAGCCCGCTGGCGATGTCTGTTAGGACGTCGACTACTCTGTAGCCCCTAGCAGAGCAGTACTGGGTGAGGTACTGCACTTGCCTCTCGAGGTCGCTCCTCTGGTCGCTGGAGCTCACGCGAGCGTAGACGACAGCCCTCACTTCTTTGGCTTCCGGCCTCCCTCCAAGGATGCGCTCTACCTCAGAGTACGGTACTCTCATCCTGCCACTAGGCGTTCGCACGACGCTCACTCTGCCTTGAGAGACCCACCGCTTAAAAGTCCTGTAGCTAATCCCAACAATCTCGCAGAACTCCCTAGGCTTCAGCAACCTCTCCAACATTCGACCTCAACTGNCTATAAAATTTCCTCAATGACCTTAATAAACGTTTCTGCCCTCTTATAGGGTTTTCCAATATATCTTGGTGCCTGGATTCACCTTCCTTATATGTGATACCTTGTTTAATGACATCTTGAATCCGCAGGATTTATGAACTTTATAGTTTTATATATCTTTATATATCTAGTATATATATATATTTCAATAGGTATTCCATGGATATTCTAAGTGGAAACATTAATTAATGCTGGAACAAATATTTATATACTTGGTGTCGAAATGAATGTACCAATACCCCGGAAGCCCCGTCCTCTCAGGAAAACTGACCCATACAGGCTACTTAGAAGCGATGGTACCCCCAATTTTGATGACAATATCTTCAAGGTAGAGAAGGAGCTTTACTTTATTGCTAGAAGAGAGCCCAGGATAGTCTCTCCCTCAACCGTGATAAGGCGGGCCCTTGAGGAGATATCCACGTATGGGAGAAGCCTCCTTGTTTCACTAAGTGATAGGAGGCTTCACGGTTTACTCACCCTTGGAGACTTAATTAGTTATCTCGGTGGTGGAGAATACTTCAAGATCGTTGCCAACAGGCATAAATACAATATCTACTCAGCCCTTGAGAAGGAAATCGTTGAGACCATAATGGTGAAAAACCCTATTAGCTTATACGTTGACGATACATTAATCAACGTGCTTGAAGCAATGATCGTGCATGGCATAGGCGTTATCCCCATATTGAACAGGGATAACACTATCTACGGCATCATCACCGAACATGATCTCGTTAAATACCTCTACGGCATCATCAAGACCGGTTTAAAAGCCAGGGAAGCTATGTCAACGCCGGTTTTAACAATAAGTATCAATTCAACACTAGGAAAAGCACTGGAAACCATGAGTACCTATGGGTTTAGAAGACTGCCCGTGACAAGCGGCAACACTGTGGTAGGCATCCTGACTGCAATGGATATAGTCAAATACTTCGGGAGCCATAGAGTATACGGGGACACCAGCACCGGGGATATAAGGGAGGTGCACTCTAAGAAAATCGAGGATTTGATGACAAGTTCCCTAGTAACTGTGAAGCCCGATGATGATCTAGCAGTAGCGATACAGGAAATGGTAGATAAAGGGGTCAGCTCCGCACTCGTCGTTGACGATGAAGGAGTACTCCAGGGAATAATCACGGAGAGAGATGTATTATACGCCTTAACAATAACAGGGTACAGGGCTGGTTAGCATATGAGCCTAGACGAGTTTATTGAGAAGACACCGGCAACCCTGGATAAAAACGACTCGCTCATAAATTATGTAAGACTCCTTAAGAAAACAGGAAACGATAAGGTAGTAATACTGGAGAATAAGAGGATTAATGAAAAGTATGTTAAAAACATTGCAGGAGTGGTCTCAAGTAGAGACGTAGTGGGGAAAATAGCCACCGAGAGGCTTAGACTCTCATCACCTGGCAGGCTAAGAGTATCAGGCTTCATGAGTATACAGCCGTTGATAGCTAGGCTAGATACACCTTTAAGCGATATAGTGAAAACCATGGCCTCGAAATCCATCGGGATACTGCCCATTGTAGGCAACGAAGGACTAGAGGGAGCTATCTACAGGTGGAGTCTGTTAAAGCTAGCCGAATCCATTACAGACCCGGTTTCGAAAATTGTAAAGAAGGACTACTTGAAGATCAGGGTAGACGATAGTCTTTTAATGCTTAGGCAGGGCATGTTGAACCGTGATGAAAGCTTCGCGGTAGTAGTGGGCGAGGACGGAAAGCCTATTGGGTACATAACCATAATGGATCTAGCATATGCTTTCACAACATTCATTGAGAACATTCCTGAAAAGCATAGAAAGGAGAGGATAGAGGAGCTAGTGGTAAGGGACTACTATAAAAGAAACCTGCCAGTGGTGAGCGAGGAAGCCGAGATATATAAGGCGGCACGAATACTTTACGGGGAGAAGACACGTGGCGTATTAGTATTAAATAATGAGGGTAAGGTAAGCGGCGTAGTAAGAGAGCATGATTTAATAGGTTATCTAGCCTTAACAATCCTGGGTATAACAAGATGAGCAGTGAGCAGAAATTCATCGTAGACGCTATGCTAGGCTCCCTGGCGAGATGGCTTAGAATACTGGGCTATGATACCGTTTACGGGAATAAAATGGAGGATTGGTTGATACTTAGGAGGGCGGAGCTAGAGGGTAGGATAATACTTACAAGAGATAGAAGCTTACATCATAAAGCATTGAAGAGGGGGTTGAAAAGTATTCTTCTACAGGATGAGAACCTAGCTGCCATGCTGGCCAGGATAGCGGGATTAACAGGCATAAGACTCTACGTGGACTATGAGAAGACAAGATGCCCCGAAGACAATACACTCTTAAGGAAAACAGATAAGAGTGAAGTAAAGGATAAGGTTCCTCCAAGAGTATACAGTATACATGAAGACTTCTGGATTTGCCCGCGCTGTGGTAAAGTATATTGGGTAGGAAACCACTGGAGAATGATTGAGATGATACTGAGTGATGCAAGGAAGAAGCTGAGCATGTTTCAAAAACAATTTGAGAAGGGGATGATTAGTGAACACAGTGCACCCTTCAGAGTTAACCTTTGAAGAAGGGGTTCTCCTAGTTAAGATAGCGAGGAAAGCAATAGAGGCATATGTGACAAAGGGGGAGCACATAGATGCTGCAAATTACGCTGTAATTAGTGAAAAACTAAGAAGACCAGGCATGACCTTCACCACTATAGAGAGGATTAATGCAGCCGGGAGAACATCTCTCCGGGGATGCATAGGATTCCTGGCTCCTGTCTATAGTTTAATAGAGTCAACCATCGAATCAGCTATTGAGGCAGCCGTAAATGATCCACGCTTTCCCCCACTTAGCCCGGATGAGCTAGGGGAGATAATAGTAGAGGTGACAGTGCTTTCCAACCCTGAATCAGTAGTTGTAGAGGATAGGTGGCAAATACCATCAATGATCATTATCGGGAAACACGGATTGGTAGCAGAAAAAGGCTGGTTTAAGGGAACACTACTCCCAGTTGTACCGGTGGAGTACTGCTGGGATGAAGAAACATTCCTTGCAGAAACATGCCTGAAAGCAGGGCTGAGGCCTGACTGCTGGCTTGATAAATCCACGAAAATATATATTTACGAAGGCAGAGTATTCAGAGAGAAAGCACCAGGTGGAGAAATATACGAGAGAGACATACATAGCGAGTATGAGGCCTCATGCAAGAAACCCAGGGATGCCCGGCCGTCTTGATACCTTTGAAACAAGGATTCAGGCCGGAACGATTTTCATGAATACTTTCAAATACTCCAGAGAGAAGTATGAAGTACCCTAGACCAAGGATCACCGCTACAAATGCTAATAAGAGATCTGTTGAGTTTCTTCTATTGATAGTGCGCAGGACGTAAATGTAAAGTAGCGTTAACAGGAGAAGCAAAGCCGCGTAGTGTAGGTATATTAAGAGCCTCTCGTAAAGGGGGAGAGCTACACCTATCCGGGTTGCCCCCTCGAAAACCGAATAAGGAAGATAGAAGAACTCATTCAAAATAGTTTTAATCCATGATGAAGTATAGTTCCACATGAACAGGTTATACACTATGTAAATAAGGTTTGCTACAGCTAATAATAAAAGGTATTGCGTTAACTTGGAAATCTCGATTCCATTGGAGTAATTCTTTGAAAGAAGGTATCCTATGAGTGTTAAAGCCGATAAGATTGCTAATAGGTAAATATTTGTCGCATAATGTGAGAAAACCATTGCAATAGCAACTATTGGTAAAACTTTCAATAGAGTGGTACTTCTCGCAAAGAGGATGTTGTAGAAGACTAACACGGTTAGTGTGGCAAACGGTGCCGCATAGGCTTCGCGAACCATTGAAGACCAGTATTGGGCATGTAAGCCTGTAAATAGGTATGCTACATATGTAAGTAGCAGGGTTACAGTAGTGCTGTTGACACCATGCTTCAACATCTGGCTCCTTATTGTGCCATACATGTATAAAAACACGCATAGGTTCAATACTACTGGGAGTACCGTGAGTATCGGTATGAGTTCTATGGATGAAACCATGTTGAGGACGGCCACCATTATGTGGAGCAGGGGGTACTGCAGATACTCTACATTATGGCCATTAATCCTCTCAAACATCAAATGATTGTATTTGAGGACTATCTTACTGGCACTAAGATCGTAACCTTCATCTCCCACCGCTAAGGCGTATCCTGCAAACAAGTTTGAAAACCTGGGTATAAGCTTAAGTATCATAATCAGATTCACAGCTAAGAAGAGTATTCCAAAAGCGCTATCTCCTTGATAAACAGACGATAACGCCAGAAGCACGAAGATGACAATGTAGGATAAGTATAACACATAAGCATACGACTCGTCACCAAAAGTGTAGGTAGAGACAAAAACGATGAGTGCTAACGCGAAAGATATTGCCAGTATTTCAATGGGCGATTTGGAGTTAAGCAACTTAGCTCCCTACGCTGTGAACGTAGTTAAATGCACGAAGATAGGACTTCACAGTGGAGTCCCACGATGGAATATTTTCAACCGAAAATTGACCCTTATTCGCATCGTGAAGAGCTAAGTACATTGTGCTAGCTAAATCATAAGAGAAATCGTAGTTATTTACATTAACTATATATTCTCTTAGACCTGCTAATGAGAGATATTCGGGGTTTCCACCAACGTTTGTTGCTACCACGGGCGTTCCGCATGCCAGCGATTCTGGGGTGATTAGAGGGCCTCCCTCCGAGTACGAGGGTACTACTGTTAGGTCTGCCGCGTTGTAGAGTAGGGGTAGTTTATCCTGCTCTATGTAGCCCAGGAACCCCACGTTGCTCTCGAGCCCGAGGCTTTTAACCACCGCCTCAACGTACTCCCTGTAGCTTCTAGGGCCCACCCTACCGGCTACTAGGAGAGTTGTATCCCCTCCGTGAACCCTCTCCGCCATCGCAAGCGCTTTTATAAGCGTGTGGGTACCTTTTCCTCGGCCCGGGGTTCACGTGGCGGAGAGCTATCCGCCGGCGCGTCGAATATTGCGTAGTTCCAGGAAACGGCGTATGAAACGGCGACCGCTATCATGACGGCTGGGAGTAGCTGGACGCCGCCGGTCATCTCCACGGCCATGGCCACGGCCGACAGAGGGGTCTTCGTCGCGGCCGCCAGCATAGCCGCGACCCCTACGACCACGAGGGGCGTTACCTGGAGCGACGCACATGGGGCCGTGTAGTGTACTAGGAGCCACATGTCCACGCCGATGAACGCGCCGATGAAGATCGCCGGCGCGAACAGGCCGCCGCTCCCGCCGGACCCGACGGTAGCCGCCGTCGCCAGTATCTTGAGTACTGGGAGGAGAGCGAGGAGCGCTACAGTTGACAGACCCGGCGAATAGAGCTTGTCGAATTCGCCCGCCCCCGCCAGGCGCACCCACGCTAATGCCTCCCCGGCGACTTGAGGCGCCAGCAACGCTATCGAGCCGGCGACCGCCATACCGGCTACGGGCCTCACGTATCTCGCCCTCACCGCGCCGAACGCCCGGCGGGCCAGGCGGAGCGCCCCGACGTACGCTACCGCAGCAAGCCCGGCGACGAGGCCCAGAGCCGCGTAGACTGCGAAATCGGTAGGCCTAAGGGACCCCGCGTAGAGCCCCAGGAGGGGCGTGTAGCCGGTGAAGCCCCCGAAGACGGCGTAGCTTGCGGCCGACGCCACTAGGGCTGGGTACACCACTCTCGCCTCGAAGCCCCCTCTCCGGAGGACCTCCGCGGCCAGCAACGCGCCCCCTAGAGGCGTCTTGAAGATGGCCCCGATTCCGGCCCCCATGCCCGCGGCCACCATGACCTTCCGGTCCTCCGGCGATAGTTTGAGTATGTCGGAGATAAAGGAGCTGAGGCTAGCCGAGTACTGCGCGGCAGGCCCTTCGGCGCCCCCGCTACCTCCCGAGCCTAGAGTCAGCGCCGTCGCCACGATCTTGACAGGCGCGACTCTCCATCTGATCCTCCCCTGAAGCTCGTGGTAGGCTCTAATAACGAAATCCGTGCCGGAGCCCTCGGTCTCGGGGGCTAGGGAGTACATGACCAGGGAGGCCAGGGCGCCCCCCAGCGCGGCCGAGGCAGGCAGGAGGTAATACCTACTCGCGCTAGGCCAGGTGTCAGGTGTCGAGAAGCCGACGAGGCCCACTAGGAAAACCCCCTCGAAGAACTTCAACACGTAGTAGAAGGCCAAGTCGGCTAGGCCGGTCGCAACGCCGACCAACAGGCCTAGGACCAGCCACCTTACGAGGTAGCGCACGCCGCCTAGATAGGTAGCCAGGCGGGCCATCGGAGGTAGGGGGACCGATCTATTAAAGTATCTGCAACGATAACTCCATGGACGCCGGCATAGCTTGGTATGCAGGGGCCGTGCTTAACGTGGTAGTCCTTGCCTATGTAGACCCCGCACCAGTACTTCCCTAGGATTGGCAGTGGTTTCTCGAATAGCGGTCTTATTAAGTATCTATAGAGTTTCACGTGGGGGCTACCCTCTGGCATACGATACCGACGCTCTCCATCTCCATCCTCACTTTACTCGACACGCCCACGACGATATCATACATACCGTAAACAATCCTGCCGTAGAGCCTAGCCGGGGAAACTCCTCTTATACTCCGTGACGGCGTTACCGTGGTTCACAGAGATCTTAACAGCCCTAGAGATTAGCGGTATGGCCCCATCAGCGATAACCATATCAGCGCCTATGCCCCCTAAAATCCTAGGGCCCCCGATTAGATGCCTCACCGTCGTCTCTAGAGGGGTTTCGCGTGGCACGTAGTCCTGGATACCGTCTACGCTCCTTGACGTCGGTGTATGTTGGATCGCTAGAGAGTGGCAGCTCCGTGGTAGTATAGCTAGCCGCGTTAGGTGCTTCACGACTTCCTCTGCTTCCTCCACACTAGCTCCTTGGTCCAGAGGTTCCTTACCATCGCTACTACTAGGAAGGCTTGTGTCGCAACCCACGCCCTGTAGGGCTTGTAGAGGAGTAGCAGTGCCCCCAGCGCCAGCGCGGCCGCGGGGAGCACCATGCCCGCGGCCGCCGAGGCCGCGAGCAGCGCCGCTGCCAGGAGTAGCAGCCAGGGGTTCACCAGGTGGAGGTAGGCCTCCGCTAGGAGCACCGCCTTGAAGCGTCGCGGGGCCCTCGAGCCCCTCAGCCGCCTCAACGCCTTGGCGAAGCTCTGCACCAGGTGCTGGGCCCTCCTGGTCCTCCAGGCCGCGTAGCCCCTCCTCGGGACGTACTCCACGCAGGCGAGGCCCTCGGGGGTTATAGCCCTCAGCCCCATGAGGGCGGCCGCTACCGCCGTGTAGCTGTCGTCCGTGCCGACATCCGTGGAGAACCCGCCGATCTCCTCGAGGAACCCCCTCTTGAACGCCGCCAGCTCCCCGTGGAAGACGGGGGTTGACCAGGCCTTGCTCTCCGCGAGCCTGACGGTGTTGTAGAAGCCCCTGTAGGCCTCCTCCACCCCCGGCACCTTGAGGCAGGAAACCACGGCCACCCTCTCGTCCGATAGCCACTTCACGGCCTCGCTCAGAGCGCTCCTCGGCCAGAGGGAGTCCGCGTCCGTCACCACCACGACCTCGCCCCTCGCCCGCCTCAGAGCCTCGTTGAGGGCGGGGGCCTTCCCCCTCCTGGCGGGCTCGACTACCACCTCCACCCTCAGGTCCCCGTGCCTCCCAGCCCACTCCCTAGCTGCCTCCGCAGTCCCGTCGCCGCTAGCGCCGTCGACCACCAACACCTCCAGCAGCTCCCTCGGGTAGTCCTGCTCGTAGACGTTCTCCAGCTTGCCCTCTATCAGCTCCCTCTCCATGTACGTCGGGACGATGACCGTCACCCGGGGCCTGTAGCCCGGGTCGAGCCTCAGGTCCCAGGGGCGGCCGAGCCACCTCGCCTTCAGGTAGGCGTAGTAGGCCAGAGGGAAGGCGAAGTGAGCCAGGGAGAGGGTCAGGCCCGCCGCGCCGAGGGCGTCCACCAGCCCCATGGACTCCCGCGGGCTACCCCTCGCCCCCGCCTCCCTCAGCGTCCTCCCCGTGCTCCTCGTTGGGGGCCTCCAGCTCCACCACCTCCCCGCGCCTCACTGCCTCTGCCACCTCCTCGATCGACGGCAGCCTGCCGGTTGCCCGCCTCGGGGCTAGCACCCTGAAGCCCCTCTCCCTCAGGAGGCTGAATGCGCCGGGGCCCACCTCGCTGACTACGACCGCGTCGACGCCCCTCCTCGCCAGCTCCTCGACTATGGCCCTAGCCCTCCCGTACCCCTCCCTCCCCAGCCCAGGGTTCTCGAAGACCTCGACCACCCTGTAGCCCCCCTCGCCGACCTCCACCACCGCGAAGTGCCTCGCTCTCCCGAAGTGCGGGGACAGGAGCAGCCCCCTGCCTGTCTTGACTACAGGCGAGGCGAACCTCATACCCCTACCCGTAGAACCTGTAGACGGTGGGTAGGTTGAGGTAGAATATGCCCAGGGTGAGCAGCCTCGAGGCCTTGGACACCAGCTCCCCCAGCCTGCCCCAGCCCTCGGCCAGGGCGACTATGGCCCCGTAGAAGAGGGCCCTACCCCTGAGCGTGTAGAGCTCTATCTCGAGGAAGACCTCCCTCAGGACCGCCCTGAGCGTGGGGGACTTGACCACCCCCCACCTCCTCAGGGCTAGTAGGAGGCCCCGGCTAGCCGCCGGCAGCCTCCTCCAGGCGCCGTGGCGGAGGGCCTTCCTGAAGTACTTCTCGACCACGGAGCCGTCCACTCTCTCCGGCAGCAGCACCCTCGCCACCACCTCTCTAGCCCTATACTCGACCTCCCTACTGAGGCCCTCGACCGCCCTCTTCAGAAGGCCCTCCGCCACGAGTGTCATGAGGGACACCAGGCAAGATACCTTGATGGAGGCGGCGAGATAAAAAGCTTTCACTGGAAGCGGGGGCTCCCTTACTTTCGCCCCACCGGCCCCCTCAACAGCCGGCCCTAGGGTAGGGTGGTCTAGTGGAGGAGTTCGTCGCCGCCTCTCTAGCCCTCCTCGCTACGCTCGCGGGCTTCGGGCTCGTGCTGGCCTCGGTCATCAACGCCGAGGGGGCTCTCAGCGGGGTGGAGTACCAGTGCGGGAGGCTCGCCTACGTGGCCTACAGCGGCGGCTACGTGTACGCCTACTACCAGGGATGCCCAGTCGCGCTGAAGAGCGGGGTTGAGGCCTACGTCAACGGGTCGTGGACGCTCGTGGACAGGCTGGTGGACGGGGCGCTCGTGAGGGCCCCCAGTAGCGACGGGAGGCTCGTGCTCGAGACGAGTAGGGGGGCCCTGGTGGCGTCGCCTTGAGAGCGGTCAGCGCTGTGGTGGGCCTCTACCTCGCCCTCATAGCGATGGTGGTCGTGGGCCTGGCGGTGGCCGGTAAGCTGTGGGAGTTCTCGAACGCCTTCGACTACGCCGCCAGCAGAACGGGGGACGCGCTGGGGGAGGCCTCGAGCCCGCCCCTTATGACGCTCGCCCTGTCCGGGGACACCCTCTACCTGAACGTCACGCCCCTCAGGCCCTTCACCCTCAAGTACCTCTTACTGGAGTACCCGAACGGGACCGTGGACGTGAGGGAGCTGGACCTGCCGGTCCTCAACTCGACGCTGCTACCCCTTGTACGCGGCTACAGCGGGGAGGTTTTCAGGCCCGTCCTGGTGACGGGGAACGGCGTCACCTACGCCTACACGCCCGGTAGAGACCCCCTACTCGCCTCCCTCGACCCTGCCCTGGCGGGGAAGGCGTTCATAGACCGGGACGTCGTGGACTCCCTGAGGGGCGCGGCCCCCCTGGTGAGGGCCACCGCGGGCCTCAGAGAAGTCTACGACCCCCTGAGCAACTCGCCCCTGCTGGTACTCTCGGGCTCCAGCCCCCTCAACTACACGAGAGTTAAGCTCGGCACGGAGCTGACCTTGGAACTGACTATAAGAGGCCAGCCTAGCCGGCCCTACGCCTGCCCCGCAGTGTACTTCGACACCGGCGGCTGGGTAGTCATCCCCTGCTCCCTCCAGGAGGCCGGCTTCTTCGACAAGGTCTTCTACTACAAGAGGCTGGACCTGGGGGGCTACCCCGTCGACCTCTACATAGAGGTCTACGGCCTCAGCAAGGGCTACGTGTACTACTGGTACCCCAGCCTGGAGTCGGGCACAACAATACCCCTGGCGTCCTTCTACGTGGCCCTCAGGTTCAAGCCTGCCGGCCCCTACGCACTGCTACTCAACGGGACCGCCTCTGTCGAGGTCCGCTTACCCGGTATAGTCTTCCCTCCGAAACCCACTGTGACCGTCCCCTTCTACGTCCCCGGCACTAACGTCTGCGACGCTGTGCTAGACGACTACCTCGGCCCCTCCACCCTCGTCCCCCTAATACTAGCCCCCTACTCCACCTTCACCTCGAACGCCAGCTTCATCGCCTACGTGGTCAAGACAGGGGTTATTGGGGGCTTCAACTCCACCAGGATTTACTCCTTCACCAACGCGACCGTGGTATCCGCGCTCTCGGACGGGCCCTTCTACGCGGCTAACGCGGCGGGTGTCTTCACCACGAGCGACTACCTTGTAGTCCTAGCGGCGGGCACCTACTTGTTCCCACCGCTCACAGACCCGGTGTCCGTAGCCAGCGTAGCCGTGACCCTCGCGCTCGACACCCTCACCGTGGCCCCGCCCCCCTACGTCGCCGCCCCCGTCCCCGAGTCCTTCAACGCGACCTTAGAGAGGCTCGTCGACTACAACCCCCCACCCCTCCTCCAGAATAAAATAATGCCCCTATCTCCTATAAGCAATATCTTATAATCCACTATCTATGCGCTTGAGACAAAATAACTAAACCGAATAACAGGGTATTGCACATTTAACCCATGGACTTAAATGCTTTTGAATTTTCCATTGGCGATGAACCATAGTACAGTGGGGTATCTATCCACACACGAAAACCCCGCGGCGTTGGACTCAACAGGGCTCCATGAACCCATGGGGTGAGCTAGGGATCCCTCTAGGCGATGCAGAACCCCCTAGGCGCAACCATGAAATTATATAAAGTGATTGGAGTAAACACCTAGGAAGAAACGGTTAATGCTTCATCAATCAACCGGATAATCCAGGAGAAGCCCCTAAGAAATAATGCGAATCACTCGATAATTATAATATTGGTTAAATCCGCTTTGAACTCATACTCCTGGGTTCGCAAGTCTCTAGTCCGGGTGGGATTAATCGCGGTACCGGGTACCCGTCTTTGAATGCTACATGCTATGATGTTTTTCCAGCCATAAGGGAATACTGGTTTGAGTCAACAGTGTTTAAACCATGTGTCAAGATGGGTATCCACCACGATACTAATTGATCAGGTATATTTATGAAAATCAATCCTCAAATACACTGTTTACAAGCAAGTCCTTTTAAGCTTCGACGAGACAGATTATTTAAATGGTGCCGGATTTGAAGCGCATCTCCATTGAGGATTTATTAGCGATACCATTTGATGTCGTAGCTAGATCGATAGCAGATTTTATTGAGAAATATTTCAATGATTCTGGAGCAAAGAAAGCCATTATTGGTTTAAGCGGTGGACTTGACTCGTCTGTAACACTGAGGCTACTTGTTGACGCGGTTGGATCGGACCGGGTTATCGGAGTCATAATGCCTGATACAAGGGTGACACCTACCGAAGACGTAGATGATGCAGTGGAATTATCAAGAGATCTCGGCGTGGAATACATGATCATACCAATCGATGACGTGGTCAACTCTTATAGAGTTATACCAGGCTTCGATGTAAACGAAAAATTAAGCACCGGGAATCTGAGAGCCAGGATTAGGATGAATATTTTATACTATTTAGCAAACAAGTTGAATGGTGTGGTGATCGGCACAGGGGATAGAAGCGAGATTCTCCTAGGGTACTTCACAAAATACGGTGATGGAGGCGTGGACGTATTGCCCATTGCATGCCTATACAAGACACAGGTCAGGGAGATGAGTAGATATCTTGGGCTACCTGTAAGAATAACCAGTAAGCCGAGCTCACCGAGACTATGGAGGGATCATCTGGCTGAAGAGGAACTGGGTTTATCATATAACATGGTAGACCTAGTATTCTACTCGTTGATCGATAAGGGGTTAAGCACGGAAGAAGCCGTTGATGCGACCGGCCTACCCCTTAACGTGTTTGAAAAAGTTCTAACGCTACATAGGAGAAGCCGGCATAAGAGGAGGCTACCGCCCATACCTAGTCTACCATGGCTTCCCCAACCAATTAGAGAGATCTAACCTTAATGATTACATCGAGAAACGATTGTTTAACCTCTATGTAAGAGTTTTCAAACACTAGCCTTGCATTCAATGGATGAGTGCTTAGACTTATTATAGATCTAGTGTTCTCGAGCCTCACAACCACTTCGGAGCCACGGTATTTTCCAATGCCCGTAGATATTGCGATGTCCCGTTGCATTCCACGGATATCTATTGAGTTAACAGTCCCAGTTAATTCAACTCCATTGTCTACGAAAAGGATGTTTTCCTCTAATAAGACCCTTGGATCGGTATCAGCTGTGAGAACCCCTTCTATTTTATCCCTAGTTAAAACTATTTCCCCGGTGAAAACTCCCTTCAAAACTATCTGGGGGGCTGAGTAGGCTCTCCCATTTACATCAACAACATCGTTCCTGAGAATAATACGGGTAGTCATGCCACCTACACCTAAAATCCCGGGATAAACTACTAAGTTCTTAGGAGTATAGAGGCTTTTAATCATATATAAAACAGTAGTTTTCGGGGTTACACTTCGAGTTATCATTCCTCAGCCTTTAACCACCTTAGCCGCTAAGTATGATGCTGCACCGTATAATGCTCCACTTAACGCTATGGCCGCTATAACCACTACTGCCTCGTTAACTGGGTAGATATCACCGAATAACAGGGCGTCTAGAATAAATGCTGGTACCGCTGGTAAAGCCCCTGCTAGGCATGCCTGCAGCAAACCATATCTTCTATATATAAAGGCTGCATATGATGCCTCGCTAAATACTCCCTGCGCTATACCATATATAGCATTCGTTAACCCGCCTGGAGTAGGTATTATTGATTCTAGTAATGCTGGAAGGAACTCGCCTAGTAGCGCGCTCCCTGGTTTACGGATTAGAGATGCCGCCAGGGGGGCCGGCATAAACCATAATCCATATGTGATTAATCTAGCCACGATGGGCCCGCCAATGGCTTTTATAAGATAATATACATCCCACCATACGTAGAAGAGGACGCTATATATGGCTGCGATAACGCCGAGTAATAATACATCCACTATTGTATATTTTTTCACTACCTGATCCATCTATATCACCATGTATTAATATCTATATTTATATCATGGTTATTAAATATTCAATTACTATGTTATCAAAACCAATCATATAAAGCAACTACATGGGGTATTTAAATAATGATAACGCTATTGTAGGACACACGGGGCGTGTACAATGTTCTTCAGCGATGCACACCTACATTCGAACCCTGTTAAAGGCCTTGGGGCTGGCAGGATCTCAGCGAAGTTCCGCAAGGAGGGTGGCTGGTTTATAGCACTCGTAGCTCTTCCCCCACATTACTATGGCATAAAGGAGATCAATATAGAGTCATATAGAAGAGTACTTGAGATACTAAACAGGGAGGCGAAAGCAGCGGCTGAGAATGGGGTGAAAGTAGCTAGACTTATGGGTTTCCACCCTGCTGAAGTAGATGAATACTATAAGCAAGGCATTAAAGGTAGACGCCTCTACGAGCTTGCTGAGAAGGTTTTAAACCTGATAGAGGATGCCTTAAAGAATGGTCTTCTCGACGGGATTGGTGAAGTCGGTAGGCAACACTATGGGACAAGCGTGGAGAGAGTTGTTGTCTCCGAGGCAATAATGATTAAGGCACTGGAAATAGCTAGAAACTATGATGCAGTAGTGCATCTACACTTAGAGCAAGGTGGGTGGATCACAGCATACTCCATTAGGAAGCTGATGGACTTAACCGGGTTTAAACACGGTAAGATGATACTCCACCACTCAGCAATAGACACAGCTGTATCGGCTGAAGAACTCGGGCTAGGATACACTATACCCATAAAGAGCTTTAATAAGGAAGCTATCTCCCTGAAGCTTTCCAATGCCATGATAGAATCGGACTTTATAGATGATCCAGGAAGACCCGGTGTGGCATCATATCCCTGGGAAATACCTAGAGTCATAAGAAACTACTTGGAGGATAACCTGGTTGATGAAGAGTATGTTTATAGAGTAATGGTTGATAACATATCGAAATACTATGGTGTTTCACCGTAAGAGGAGACGAATATTTCAAGGGAAACTAGGTGAGGAAGATGAAGTGTGAGATATGTGGTGAGAAGGAGGCATTGTATAAATGTAATCTCTGTGGTAGAAGAGTGTGTGAGGACGACTTTGACTCGGCGAAGAAGACATGTAAAATATGCAGCGAGGCATTATGCGAGATTTGCGGTCAACAACTATCTATCGGGTACTGTAAGTATTGTGGAAGGATTGGCTGCGAGGACTGCCTTATACAGGTCTCTCCTGTAGAATACATCTGCAAAGACTGCGCCACAAAGTATCATTTAAAGCTTAAAATAGATAATTGAATACCATGTGGAGAAACTGAGGGGTGCTTATGGATAAGACCGGGAAGTTTTCATGGAGCATTATGAATAGGTTTCTCTCGCTGCTTCCCTCAATGGATCCAGACCTAGTAATAGGCCCGATGCAGGGCGAAGACGCTGCCGTCATCAGATTTAAAGATGGTTTTCTCGTGACACACGTAGACCCCATAACCACTGGAGTGAAAAAAGCCGGTTATCTAGCCGTGCACGTAGCAAGCAACGATATAGCTGTTAGAGGAGTGACCCCGAAATGGTTTATGCCAGTAGTATTAATCCCAAGGCATTATAGTGTTGAGGAGGCGGAGGAATTGTTCAGTGATATGGGGAAAGCACTAAGCGAGATACGTGGTGTAGCTATAGGGGGTCATACAGAGGTCACGCCGGGATTAGATAGACCGATAATAGCGATGACTGTGATAGGGTACACTAATGGAAGGGTAATTTCCACGAGAGACGCTGGGGAAGGAGACTACGTGGTTGTAATCGGGAGGATAGGGGGTGAGGGTGCAGGAGTTATTGCATGGGACTTCGGGGATAAATTACTGGGAAAAGTTCCGAGAGATGTTATCGAACATGCACGCAGCTTCATCTACGATGTAAGTATTGTTAAGACAGCTTTAGCTATAAAAGATTACGTGAACACTATGCATGATGCTACAGAGGGAGGTATATTACAAGCCCTTAGGGAAGTAGCATCCGCCAGCAAGAAAGACATCGTAGTCTTAGACAAGGCATTCTACATCGATGAGGAGGTTAAAAGAATAACGAGCGCTGTCAACGTAGACCCGCTTAGATTACTGAGTAGTGGATGTATCGTTGCAACAGTTGCCCCTGGCTACTTAGACAGCTTGTTAAATGAGTTAAAGAAGCATGGTATCAGGCACAGTGTGGTGGGACGGGTTACCAGAGGGGAAGGAAGGGTCATAATTAAGGGAGATAGCGGGGAAACCATTACTATTATAGACTCCGATATTACTGATGAAATTTATAAGCTGTGGAATAAATGAGTCTGAGACTTGGTGGATGCAATGAGTACTACACCGCCAACTATTGAAGGAGTAGTTAGAACACTTACAATGCTCTCACAAAACATTAAGTCCCAAGTTATTGAAAGACATGAGTTAGACTCGAAATCCATCACCCTAATCTCGAGGCTAAGGAAGATAGTTGACGATGTCGCTGTGTGGCTTGATCAAGTGGATAAAAGACTGAAAGCCGAGGATGTAAAGAGGGGGGTTACCAGGCTGGCATCATATACCTATCTTATAATAGGTAAAAGCGAAATAGTGGTTATGCGGAGTAAGCCAGAATATATTATTGTATCGGTAAACCTGGAGAAAAACTCGATAAGCATAAAGACAAGAAACACGATTCTATTAATAGAGCCTGGTAGAATATACATGCGTGTAAAGGGGGTAAGTGTTGAGATCGATCCATTAAAGGCAGAGGATTATATATCAAAGAGAGATGAACTAGTAAATGCCCTAAGAGTACTCGGAAAAAACATAGACCTTAAAGTATCACAGTTAATTGAACAGTATGTAAGTAAAAAAGCCAGCTAGCTGCTCTTTACGCTTTCTCCCTCTGGAACGATAGTCTTCGGTAGCTCCGCGAACTTCTCCTTCATCTTCTGCTCTGCTACGATCTTCGCCTCCTCTAATACCTTCTTCGCCTCGCTGTCCATACCTACTCCTATATCCGTGGTTAAGTCTACGATTCCAGCGCCTACGGCTGTCTCTAGTTCCCTCACAGCGTACTGTAGGTCGATCCATATATCTGGTGCCACACCCCTCAATATGTTCACCGCTTCCTTCATAACACCAAGTACCGGTGCAACCTCATTCACAGCGCCACCATATATTATGAATGTCTCAAGCTTTAACGCGGCATGCTCTAATGCGTACTGTACGGTGAGTAATTGCTTACTGACCTTCCTTATTTCAGCTACCTCCTTGGCGTACATTTTAGCCCTTAACTCGTCTTTCCTCGTAAGTGATTCAACTATCATTTCAAATAATTCACGGTCTCTTTCAGAGAGTTTTTCAAGGTAGTTGTTTATCCTACCTATCGCAGTCTTTATTCTGTACTGGGCGATTATAGCCTTCTTCTCAACTGGGTCCTTATCATTTGTGAACAATTTCCTTAATTTCTCCCCAACAGTTTCCTCTCTTCTATAGCTCATTAGATATCCCCATCACGCTTATGCACAATTATTTATTTTTAAACCCTGGGATCCCTTGTAACAAAAGAGGCATGTCCGATTTTCCCGGTGAAAACATTTATAAACAATGCATTCCTAGTGTTCTACTAGTTTCTATATTAGAGAGTGGTACCCGTGTCTACGGAAGAGTTGAAGAAATATATTACATGCCGGAGTAATTGTAGCCTAAGACACATAGAAGCACTCGCGATGATCGGGATTGTAATGAAGGCTGACATCCTGGACTGCGATAAAAAAGGTTTCAAGAAGCTCATCGCAACATTAATTGATGGAAGTAAAGTTGACTCTTCCTGCTTCTACAGTGAGGAAGTGGAACAATCACTTAGAATAATCAATATATATATAGGTTTCGCGAGATCCAGAGGTTCCTTAGGAAAGTTGACCATAGTTGATTCAACCATATATTCTTCATAGCCACCCCCACCAATCACCGAATTTAAGGATTTGAGGCTCGAACGAATTAATTTATCTCGTGATGAATGGTATTACCGGTGAGCCAAGCGATGAACGGGCCCCAGAGCTGATGACTTTAGAATCCTTCACCACGTTGAAACCCTCATCCCTGTATGATATGTAACCTCCCATCTACGACTCCATCAATTAGGAGTTGAAGCGCCTTAAAAGCATTCCTATACGCGTTACGGCCGATGGGAGACACCCCTACCCCAACAAACCCTATGCTTGATAACTCATTAACTAGGGACCCGAGTTCCTTACCTCCAACAATAGTTACTAATCCAGTTGTTTTCTCAATAAGTAGCCCCCCATACTTCTCTGCCGCCCTATGAATCGAGTTATATAGTGAGTTATACACTATGTATGCATCGTAGCTGCTGGAGAATAATGGTAGCTGTATTGATGCAACCCAGTACTCGTCTCTACTCCCTGCTTCCTCCTCAAACACGAACCTATGGCCTTTACTGAAATATATTGATGCACCCAGTAAAGCTGTTAACGGGTTCGAAGCCGTCACAGAGGCCATTTGAACCCCGTGCATGGTCTCCCTATCTAGTTCAATTAGTAATTCCCTATGTATGTCTTCACCTATTCCATTAGTTAACGCGATATATTCGCCAGTATCGAGGTTGAACACTATTCCCCCATAGGATTGGAGAACCCTATTAATAATGGAGTGAACATTGTAACCATATTCTAGTAGGTAACGGATTTTCTCGGAATACTTCTTATTGTTGAGGTATCTATTGAGCTCTCTGAGTTTTATAATAGTGTATCGAGGCATGACGCGTTCTCCCGTACTCTAGCTAAATTAATATAAATAGAGAATCGAATTATTAAAACGGTGCTTTAGTATGGGAGGCATATTCGGCGTAATATGTAGCACCACTATACCTAGAGGGCTCATAGTTACTGGGCTACGAAGGCTCCTTTATAGGGGATATAATGGCACCGGTGTTGTATTCCCCGTAGACAAGGGGCTTGAAATTAGGAAAGCCCCAGGACACTTGGACGATGTGGTTAAGCAAGTAGACCTGGAAAAC
The DNA here is from genome assembly GCF_000513855.1 of Desulfurococcus amylolyticus Z-533. Classification (NCBI taxonomy): domain Archaea; kingdom Thermoproteati; phylum Thermoproteota; class Thermoprotei; order Desulfurococcales; family Desulfurococcaceae; genus Desulfurococcus; species Desulfurococcus amylolyticus. The sequence continues at coordinate 185,682 of NZ_KI911318.1, read as the reverse complement.
ATACCCTCCCGTATAGCGCTGGCCCATACCAGGTATGCAAGCCGTGGCTGGCCGGTTTATGAAAATACTCATCCATTAACCGATTGCAACGGGGGGATAGCTGTTGTTGGAGATGGCATAATAGACAACTATGAGGCATATAGGACAGAGCTTGAAAAAGAGGGGCATATATTAAGATCTAGAACCGATACAGAGATCGCGGCACACCTCCTCGAGAAATACTATACTATGGAGAAGGACCTACTAAGAGCTTTACTAAGGATAGGCAGTGAGTTGAAGGGTCTGTACTCATTAGCATTCCTCGTCTCCGGGGTGGATGGTATATTATTTATTCAGAATGGCCAACCCCTGGTCATAGGGATCGGTTCTCAATGCGTGTACCTCTCCAGTGATCTAACATCGCTTCACGGATTAGCGGACACAGCATACATCATTGAGGATGGAATGGCTGGATTAATCAGCTTAGAGAAACAAGTATTATATAGGATCTCGACAGGAGAACATGTGGATTTAGCTAGTCTACAGAGTAAGCGTGTTAAATATGGTATTGAATACGTGGAAAAAGCCGGCTTCCCACATTACATGCTGAAGGAGATATATGAGACCCCGGACGCTATCTATAGGACAACCATTGCAATAATGGATAAATACCTAAGGCTAGCCTCGATGATTATACATGGCGCTAGAGACGTCTATATAGTTGCGAACGGTTCAAGCCTCCATGCAGGATTGGTTGCCTCATACTATTTCGCCGAGCTAGCCGGTATCTCCATTACACCTGTCTCAGCGGCTGAGTTCCCCTACTCCATACTAGAGTCCATAACCACGGGCTCCGTTCTTATAGCAGTGAGCCAGAGCGGTGAGACGAGCGATGTAATAAATAGCGTTAAACTAGCTAAGCAACGGGGGGCCGTTATTATAGGGGTCACTAACAACGTTGGTTCACGCCTTGCGTTAGAATCAAACGTGTATCTACCAATAGGGGCAGGCCCCGAGATAGCTGTGCCGGCTACCAAGTCTTTCTCCTCAACAATAGCTGCATTATTACTACTGGCATCATACACTGGGATATTTAATGGAAGACAGAGCTTCAATGATTATAATACAATAATTAACGAGATTAGGAACACTAGTAAAGAGCTCAAGGAATTAATTACAAGGTTTGACTCTAGGATTACATCGATAGTGAATTCCCTCCCATTATTCTATAATGTATACGTTGCCGGAAGCGGTATCACATACCCTATAGCGCTGGAGGGCGCATTAAAGCTTAAAGAGGCAGCCCTAATACATGCAGAAGGAGTGCAGCTAGGCGAGTTGAGACACGGCCCTCTTACCCTGGTATCCCATGAATTCCCAGTGATACTAATCGAGCCCTTTGAAGAACCAGCGAAGCAACTCTATTTGAAAGTTGTAAAAGAGGTCCTCAACCGTGAAGCCATATTGTTCTCCATCAATATCAATGATGCCCCGTGTAAAAATATATGTGTAGAAGTGCCGGGTAAAAAATACCTATACCCTGTTATAGCGACAATACCACTTCAATTGTTCTCATACAGGATCGGTGTGAAGCTCGGAAGACCAATAGATCACCCACCAGGGCTGGCAAAGGCTATAACGACATAACTTTAATACTCCTTTCATTGCTCTCTCTTATTAATCGATGAAGGCAATGAGGTATCCTAGTCCAGGTTGAATAGTGATGAGGAATCTCCGGGACCGAGCCAGAATTTGAATAGGGTGGTTGAAATGGGTGCCAAGCTAGATCCATGGGGTCACTACGCTATAGAGGATTACAGGAAACTACTGGAGGAATTCGGTATTAGCCCGATCGATAAGATCCTGGGGCTACTGCCCCATAAACACAAGTACTTTGAGAGACTAGTCATATTCGGACACAGGGATTTCGACGTATGGCTTGAAGCACTTAAACGCGGTGAAAAAGTAGCTGTGCTCACCGGGTTCATGCCTAGTGGAAGACCCCACCTTGGGACAGCGATGGTTTATGAGGAATTAAAGTTCCTTCAATCCCTTGGAGCACATATAAAAATAGCTATAGCGGATGCCGAAGCATATATTGTGAGAAGAGAGGATAGGAGCGAGGTAATAAGAAGAGGAGTCGAATTTGTAGCTCACTCTATTGCATGGGGGATAAACCCGGATAACGCTGAATTCTACTATCAGACAGCTATGGATAATGAATACTATAGACTCATACAATTATTCTCCAGAAAGATCACTGCGGCTGAAATGGAGGCTATATACGGCGATATAAATCCTGGTAAAATTATGGCAGCGCTCACACAATCGGCAGATATACTGCATCTCCAATTAGATAAATATGGAGGTTACAAGTACATAGTGGTACCCGTTGGAGCCGATCAAGACCCACACCTGCGATTGACGAGGGATATAGCTGATAGATTTGAGCAGGAGTTTGGGTTGAAGAGGCCTAGCTCCATCTATCATAAGCTATTAAGGGGGTTGGATGGAAACAAAATGAGTAAAAGCCGTCCTGAATACGCTATACACCTCGACGATGATCCAGAGATAGCGGAAAAGAAGCTTGCGAACGCGTTAACCGGTGGAAGGGCTACAGCAGAGGAACAGAGAAGACTTGGGGGGGAGCCATGGAAGTGTAGCATATTCGAGCTCTACGTATATCATTTAATAGATGATGAAAAAGAATTGAAGGAGAGATATGATGAGTGTGTGAACGGTAAAATACTCTGTGGGCAATGTAAGAGAATAGCAGCTGAGAAGCTTAGAAAGCTACTTATAGAGCATCAGAAGAGATTCAAGGAAGTGATCACCAGTGGGATAGTGGAAAAAATATTGAAGAAGCCATCTTTTTAACCTACCTATAACTCCACCGCCTCATGTTATTGTGAAAGCTTACCGAGTATTTCATCCACTACTTCAAGGGGATTAGATGCCTTTGTTATAGCACCCCCCACCACTATGATGTCAACCCCTCTCGAAACCAGTTCTCTGACATCTCCAGGCTTTATCCCGCCGGCTACAGCTATTTTAGCCGAGATGCTTCTCCTTAGATTCTCTATTTCCTTAAGCATATGGGTTGCAGTTATACCCCTGGCTTTTTGAACACTTATACCTACATGATATAATACCACATCCACACCCAACCTATCCAACTCGATAGCCCTGTTAACAGGGGATGGATGACTTATGAGGTCGGCCACAACCAGCTTGCTACGGGACCTAGCAGTCTCAACCGCCTCCTTAACCACCTCGTCATCGGCTACACCTAGCACCGTGAAAGCGTCGCCGCCTGCATCAAGTACTATACCGCCCTCTATAGAGGGTACGTCAATGGTTTTAGTATCCACTAGTATGAAGCAGTTTGTCAGGTTCTTCAATGCTTTTACAGCTATCTTGCCCCACGCCTTCAATAGGGGTGTGCCTACTTCAAGCCATATATTTTTACACTGTACATGTGAAGCTATCTTGGTTGCTATGTCAACAGATTTCGTTAGCTCTGCTAGGTCAAGCGCGACTTGAAGTATTCTAGCCATATTGCATCACATGTCTTCTTATATCCCGGGTATAAATTATATTTTCGTAGATGATGCAGATGAGTCTGACCTCTTCCCTGCCCTGAAGGATGAGGCTTTCAAGGGAGAAATAGAAGCTGATGGGGGAGCAGGATATAACATTATCATATTTCAGGTTACCTGACTTCCTAGACCGGTTTATGGGAAAATACCCTGAGTATACTGGGAGCTACTTGATGATACAGGAGCCTAAGCTTATTATTGAAGTCCTTAATAAGAAATATGTGGGTGTATACATGGGCCAAATAAATTACGATGAGTTGCTGAAATATAGTGTGAAACTTGTTGAGGACAACTTGAAAACAGTATTTTCAAAACTAAGAGAAGAGGCATCCTCTGTTTCACCGCTTACATATGATATTATCGAGATAGCCTCGGATTACACTCTAAGAGGCGGTAAAAGGCTGAGGGCGTTTCTAGCTCTCGTGGGCTACTGGAGCAGGGAATGGGGAAGCGGTGATCTAGCAACTATAACAAATGTAATGAGTGGGATTGAGCTACTTCAAAGCTATCTCCTTATACACGATGATGTAATGGATAGGGATGAGCTCCGCCGGGGCGGTCCAACTGTACACGCATGGTTCAGGGATAAATGTCTAAAAGAGATGAAGGGAGACTGCGTACATTACGGTGATTCGCAAGCCATAACAGTTGGAGACTACTTGGAGGCGACAGCCGTTGAATATATTTCAAGAGCGAATTTACCTGGGGAAACATTAAGAAGGCTACTGGAAACATATAGTAGGGGGTTGAGGATGGTCGCCTATGGGCAATACCTAGACGTCCTGCTTTCCAATAAACCACTGGGCAACGTATCCGAGAGAGATGTACTATTAGTCCACACCCTTAAGACAGCCTCCTACACTATAGAACTACCCTTGCACTTAGGCGTGATAGCATCTGGGAAATACAGTGAGAAAATACTACGAGAGCTCACCTCCTACGCTATCCCAGCCGGTATAGCGTTCCAGCTGAGAGATGATATCATAGGCCTCTACGGTGACCCACGGCAGACAGGTAAACCCGTTGGAAGCGATGTCAGGGGTAAGAAAAAGACGCTCCTGGTAGTGAAGGCATACGAGCTCGGAGACCACGAGGTAAGGAGACGGCTAAGTGAGATATATGATGTGCTGAGAACAAATGAAGTAACCCAGGAACACGTAAAATTCATACAGGAGATAGTCCGTGAAACAGGCAGCCTGGAATATAATGAGGAGCTGATAAAGAAACATGTGGAAAACGCCCTGAAAGCACTCGAGGAATCCAAGGAAATATCAGCTCAAGCAGTCAACATATTAAAATGGCTCCTGGAAAAACTAGCGTACCGTGAAAAATAACACTACAACTCCACGGGTTTGTAAGTGTAAACATGTGGAACAACCAGCCGTCTCTCACTAGGTGCTTATTCCAAGTCATTTTATATAATTTCATGGATGCACCTAGGGGCTTCCACCTAGCCTAGAGAGCTCTTCAATCCCACCCCATAGGCTCATGGACGGATGCCGAGGTGAACTTAACACACTCCCTATCTAGATTTAGCCCGCCTAGGCCTGGAACAATGCCCCTATAGCCTCACCAAGCTGTTTCTGGTTTTATAATGGTTTGTAGTATTGGTGATAGTCTTCTGATATATTATTGCATACACACCTTTCCTATACTTTCTGTATATGATGTTTACACGGCGAACTATCGAAGGCTACAGGATCATCAAGAACCCGGAGCACTGGGTTCACGGAAAACAGGGATAGGGTAGCATGCATAAACCTATTCCTTAATTCAAGATGTGATGTCACCCTGAACGCCCTCAAGCCGTATGCAAGCCCAAAGGGGATACAGGGGGAACAAAAACGAGGGGATGAAACCAATTTAAATAAATTTATATAAACCTATGTGAGACCTGAACCCCCTGTATCCCTAGGCCTTCTCACTGGAAACAGTTTCTTCAACCTCCTCCGGAGGAAACACGTTTGTCCTCAGTAAGGTGTAACCGACTATAAATAGGGATGCTAGTAAAACGATTACAAAGAAATATACTGTGAGCTTTAATGTCAGAGCCTGGACTTGGTGTGTGGAGAAGAACAGTAAATAGGTGTAAATGACGCTGAAGACAAATGTGCTAAAAGTGATTATCAGCCCCATTATTTTCTTCCTACTCATAACTACCCCTCATACTAATTGAGACGCTGGTAGCATCACTTACCATGACTTTACCTGATAAATTATTAGAGAAGGAATTAAAAACCACTATCTCTTAAATCGAGGCCCACTTAACCAGGTTAAGCTATAAGTAGTCTCAAACGGATCACTTAGACCGGGTGCTTGAAGGTGGCTTAAGTAGATATGGGACGTAAGAGAGGAGAGTTAGAGAACTGGCTTAGGAGAATAGTTTTCGGCGGATTTAAAAACAATTATGTAATCTACATAAGATACCGGGCAGAGAGTGGTGAAATCCTGAAGCCTGTGCCCGGCGAGTTAATAATCGATTTACGGGCAGGATATATATACACACATAACGAGATCATACCATTGCACAGGGTTGAAGAGATCAGGGATAAAAATAACAGAGTTTTATACAAGAGGGGAAAAAACGAGGGTTAGATCCATCCCCTTAGCTTCATAGCCTTTACGACACGATCTACAGCTATAGCGTAGGCAGCAGTCCTCATTGGATATTCTGAGAACCTCTTTCTCCACTCATCGTACACCCTATTAAAGTTCAGCGTCATCATTTTATCCAGCCTCGATAATGCCTCCTCATCAGTGAGCCAGCACCCCATCTTGTTATGGCTCCACTCGATCCAGCTCATCGTTACTCCTCCTGAGTTCGCTAATATATCTGGCACTATGATTACACCTTTCTCATACAATACCTTCTCGGCTTCAGGCGTGGTTGGACCATTAGCGCCCTCAGCAATGACTTTAGCCTTTATTCTATTAACGTTTTCCTTTGTTATAACATCCTGTGTTGCAGCTGGTACTAGGATATCAACGGGTAATTCAAGTAGTTCCATATGGTTTCCAGAGACCTTTACATCCCCCTTCTTATAGTTTGTCACCTTGCCTGTTGTCTCCTTAACCCTTATTGCTTCCTCGATGTCTAATCCGTTCGGATCATATATGTATCCACTGCTATCACTTACAGCAACCACTCTTGCACCCCATTCAGTAAGATATTTCGCAGCATATATGCCAACGTTTCCGAAACCATGTATTGCAACTGTTTTACCCGCCAATCCACCTATCCATCTCTTAGCCGCCTCCCTTGCAGTGAGAGCTGTACCATACCCTGTTGATACAACCCTTGCATATAATCCACCAAGCTCCACGGGCTTCGCGGTAACAACTCCCCACGCCTGGTACCCTACTATCTTACTATATTCATCGAAGTACCATGCCATTGTTTGTGGATTAGTGTATACGTCTGGGGCAGGTATATCTACCTCGGGGCCTACGTCCTTGGCTATGCCGGCAAAGAACTTCCTGCTTAACTCTTCTAGCTCTCTCTGGCTTAAAGCCTTCGGGTTAACCCTTACACCCCCCTTTCCACCGCCATAAGGAATGCCAGCTAGGGAGGTCTTCCAGGTCATCCACATTGATAAAGCAACTACTTCACCAGGAGTCACGTCTTCACCGTATCTTACTCCTCCCTTATAAGGTCCCAGCGCACTATTGTGCTGGCTTCTCCAGCCTAGATACATCTCTAGCTTACCGTTATCCCTCCTAATAGTGATTTTAACCTGTACCAGTTTCTCCGGGTGTCTGAGTATCTCGACGATTTCATCGGATAATCCTAGAAGCGATGCTGATTCACGTAATTGCTTCACAGCCATCTGATATACTGGATCGTTTTCATATAGTGATGCATACTCATTCATATTTATCACCAAGTAACTATTATTCCTGGAATGCTTTAAAAAGACTACCTATCAATATATACGATATATATCTGGAATACGCTTCCAAGGTTGCATGGGACAACGTGTGATGTATATCCCGTTAATATCAGCCCTCACACGGGTCTTCATCGCTTTAACTCAGAACCGAAGTCGGTCATCACACTAACTTTTAATTCCCTCAACCACCTTATATCAATAACTGGTGTCGTTCTTGAGGCCGGCTCTACTAGTAGTGGACATGTTGAAAGAGTTTGTACATGGTAGACTAAGAAGTCCGGAGGCATCGAGAATAATCCCTGTGATAAAGGATCTAACGAGCACCATGCATAAAAGAGGATTCCCAGTTATATACCTAGCCGATCACCACTACCCATTCGATCATGAGTTATCCATATGGGGACCGCATGCAATGCATAATGATCCAGAGTCGGAGATAATAGAGGAGCTGAGGCCTGGACCAAGCGATATAGTATTATATAAGAGATCCTATAGCGGCTTCAGGGAAACAGGCCTAGACTACATACTCAGAGACCTAGGCGTAGACACCGTGATTATAACAGGTATACATACTCATATATGCGTACTCCACACGGCAATGGATGCATTCTATAACAGGTACCAGGTTATAGTGGTCGAGGATGCAGTGAGCGCTTTTAGTAGAAGCGACCACGAATGGGCATTAAACTATATGAAGACCATACTTGGATGCAGAATAATGAAGTCCAGGGAAGTAATAGAATTCATAAGCAGCAAATAGTGGTTAACAGTGATCAACTGCGGCTTACTGGAAACAATTAAGAATATTTCAAGGGAATCGGGATTCACTGTAGCAGAGCTATTAGTAGTCATGCTGGGAATGCATAAGGAGGGTCTTGGAAGAGTCTCGGTGTCAAGGAGAACCAGTATAGGAGAGAGAAGAATACGCCGGATAAATGAATACGTTAAATCACTTCAGAAAACACGCCCGGAACTATATGAATTCATAACAGAGGGTATTCATCAAGCATCGATAATTACGCAACCAGTTAAACAATACCTCCTCACAATATTTCACCCAGTTGATCCAGACCTCCTTAAAAAAGTTGAGTCAAAAATAGTAGAGATAAGAGATTGGATCATTGTTGAAACAAGGGATAGAGAATGTATAGAGGTTATTGGTATAGTACCAGATAGAATAGTATTCCCATTGGTCCCCGAAGAACTTAGTAGAAGATACATCGAACTTGTGCCTGCAACTCTCCTAGAAAACAACTCAGTATTAGTTTTATGGAGAAAGCACATACCATTACTATATGAGTCAGCTGTTCTCAACGCCCTTGTAAACATATGTACAGAATCAATGATCTGACTAAATCCCTTTAAGGGTTATCAACTCCGTCCAGATGCGTCCGCTACATAGTTATCCCCAGCAACATGGATCACTACATTACATTTCATCTAATTTGGTCTATCTCTTCCTGGAAATGTTTTTAAGATGCATAGCTTCTAGTATTGTTTGGTGTTGGACAAAATGTCCAAGCAGATTAAATACGGGTATATAATAATACTTGCCCTACTTATAGTTGCAAGTATCCCTGTAAAAGCCGGAATAGTAGTGCAGGATGCTACAGGGAGAACCATAAGTCTTAGTGAAACACCATCTAAAATAGTTTCCCTCAGCCCCTCCATCACGGAGATCCTTGCCTACCTGGATGAACTAGATAGAGTAGTGGGGGCTGATTCAATATCGTTGAGCGATACATGGTTTAACATCTCAAGCATTCTCAAGACACATGGTGTAATTGATGTCGGCGGGTACTGGTGGTCAACTGTAAGAGCCGAAGAAATACTCAGGATCAACCCTGATATAGTTTTAGCTGATAAAGGGGCTCATGTTCCATTATTAGATTTCTTCAAGAACTATAATATTACCGTAGTATACTTGGCTGGTGGTTCATCTAAAAGCATACAAGATGTTTTAAGCGACTTCTACACCATTGCTACGCTCTTAAATAAGACTAGCCTAGCCGACGACTTCACCATCAAACTAGAGAGTGAACTAGGTAAATACAGGGATCTAATAACTAGTAAATACAAGGGTGTCAAAGTATTAATCATAGTGGATTTAACAAGTGGTATATGGGTTGCTGGCAAAGGAACATACATAGATGACATACTTGAAAGACTGGGTTTATCGAATGCCTGTAGCAATATATATTCATGGTCATCCATAAGCCTCGAGAAGGTAGTCGAGTTGGATCCAGACATCATAGTAGTTACATACATCGGCCCCAACTCTAATACGTTAAAAGAGAGCGGGCTAACTAATCTGGGTAAACCAATTATTGTATTAAACCAGACGGAAACAGATATAATCTCGAGGCCGGGACCCCTTATAATATATGCGCCCCAGGTAATCTATAATGTTTTAACACGGTCAAATATTATTCGTGTAACCAGTAGTGAAGGGTCATCAACATACTCAGTCATGGCGATCATTGTACTCGTCGCTTCAGTAGCGTTGATTACCATGGTGCTTGCAAAGAGGTATTGGAGGAAATGAAGCAAAGAGATCTCTGGCTTCTAGGCCTACTACTTGTTTTTTCCATAATGCTAATATGCGATCTCAACGATGTTCAACACAATTCATTATTATTTAACTATAGATTAAGCAGGATTCTCTCAGTGATTTCAACCGGCATAATTATAGGTTTAACCGGAGTATATCTTCAGTCCTCACTACGTAATCCACTAGTAGACCACTACATACTCGGGATAGGAAGCGGCTCACTTGTGTTTACTTATCTAAGTATTTTAATAGCTGGAGGCTTCACTCTCGCTACCCCATTGTCCTCGATGCTTGGCGGGCTTTTAGCCTTATTTCTCACAATCACACTGGCGGAGAAGTTATCCGGCACAGCTACTTCATATGTGCTAGCCGGCATTGGCGTTAACTCTTTTTTCTCAGGCATATCGGCTCTCCTATCTTATCTAACGATCCGTGTTTACCCGTATGCGCAGCTTCTTCTCGTTGGAAGCTTCATAGTTGCCACCAATGATAAGTTATATATGTTATCTATTCCCCTAGTCATCTCAGCATCCATAATGCTCATTCTTGCAAAGCCCCTTAACACGCTGGAGGTAAGCGATGAATTCTCAGTAATAACCGGGTTTAACCCCCGAGTTATACGCTTGATCTCAATAATTGTCGCCGGTTTAACCAGCAGTATCGTTACCTCACTCTACGGTTTAATAGGTTTTATTGGATTGGCATCACCACATATAGCGAGGTACCTATCTGGTAGGAGTGATAACAGGGTTGTCGCGCCTTTAGCGGCCTTCACATCATCTATAATACTTTATGTAACCGACTTTACAAGCAGGAGGCTCTTCGCTGTAATATGGAGTGAAATACCGGCTGGAGCCATCGCCTCACTCATTGGGGCTCCGTTCTTCATATATTTACTGCTCTCGAGGCGGAGGATATATGGTGATTAAGGCCAGTAATGTAGTAGTCGAATATACAGGTGGATTAAAGGGATTAAACAATGCATCTCTCGAAATAATGGAGAATAAAGTCACATGCTTAATGGGTCCTAATGCATCAGGTAAAACTACCCTCTTACGTGCACTAGCCAGGCTAGTAGGCTACAGGGGCTCGATACTAATTGATGGAAGAGAGGTCTCAAAGACGCCGCTGACAGTTTTATCAAGGATCCTATCGTATGGGTCACAGCAAACCATATCTACGTCCCTACAGTTACAGGTTAGGGAGGTACTTGAAATGGCGCTTTACCCGCTTAAAAACATAGATGTCGAGGAGGCAATATATAATACATCAATAGAGCTAGGCATCACGGGTTTACTGGATAGACATATTAATGAATTAAGCAGCGGCGAGCTACAGAAAATAGTGATAGCCTCAGCACTGATAAAGAAACCACGGTACATATTACTTGATGAACCAGACGCCCATATCGACACAGGATTCAAACCAGTCCTCTCCAAAACACTTAGAAAGAAGTCCGGATCCTCGACAATAATTATCGCTACACACGACCCGATATTCGCATCGTACACCTGCGACTATATAGTAGTCCTAAGAAGCGGCTCCATAGCGTTCCATGGATGGCTGAATGAATTAATGGAGAACCTGGATGTCCTAAGAGAAGTATACGGTGTAGAGTTCATGGTCACTGAAATACCTGGAGGCATGAGAATCATTATACCATACTACTAAACTGACGTCACCAAGGATTAAGCCTGTTACAGGTTCTAAATTCTTTTTTAAATATTTTTGAACACGTTTTATTCTCTTGATGTCTTCACTAGTTTTCCTCGATGACCATTACTTTTACTTTTCTCCCGGTATTCTCTGGACGGGTATACGGGGTATTCCCCCGCTGTGAAGGGTGAAGCCGGACGGAGCGGGGGAATAAGAAATAAGGGGTGAAGCAGGCAATTACAGGTATTCACCAGACCCGAACCCCTCACCTTAGACACTATTTATTTTCTTCGTCACGCGGAGTTAACCCGTTATCGTGAGGCCAGCTATATACCTGAGACTCTCTAACTCTATTGGATGAAGCCTGGCAGCGATGATTAGTGAATGAGGGGGAGGAGGATAACTATATCTTTTTAACTCGACAAGCCTCCCAGCCCTAATTACCTCACTACTCCATCCAAGCCTAGCCACGCCAATGCTTATTTGATTCATTAATTGTTGTTTCTCGTCGAGCTCCGTAAGTATATCTATAGCCTCTGGAATACTCATCGCTAACCCCTCCTCTAACCTGAGATCGAGCAGTACGAGTGTATGGAGGTTTCTACCTAGATTATCATATATGGTTTCGATAACACTGTATGGTTTAAAGCTGTCAGGATATACTAGGGTGACTATTTTACCGAACCTATATGCTTGGAGGCCGATCCTGCTGTGAACTAGGTTCACCACCGATATACCGGTTACAACCTTAACGCTTACATTGCTCTTTAATGCTTCAACCCTAATAGCGTCATGTGTTGTTGCTGTAAATGGATCTCCGGCACAGAGTATCGCGATATTACCCTCCTTAGCCTCTTCTACTATTCTATTAATACCCTCCCCTTCTAAGTCCCTTCTTTTAGCAAACACTATCTCAGCTGATGGATTAACATCTCTAAGCCAGTTGAAGCCGTCCTCATACATTGATGTATAGGTGTCAACATATATCTTTTCAGCACTCTTCAAAGACTCCAATGCTTCCTGAGTTAAATGTCTGCGTGAATAACCAGCACCAATGAAGATAAGCAAGGGGGACACCAGCCCTACACTGTAAAACTACATATGGAAGATCTAAATAAAAATGCCTTCTACTATTGTTTTATTTTCATGCTGGTTTGTAGCTTTTTCAGAATGCTTTATGGATTTTCTTCTACATATCTATGTTGAGAGCGATATAGTGAACTCTATTAGTAGTTGCTAATGGAAGGATACTACTCGATGAAGCCAACTCATTTGCCCGGGAAGGGCATGTTCCCGGAAAACGGGTAATAAGGCAGGCGGCAACATCAACCGAATATGAACCATAATGATCAAAAACCCTTTGGAAAAGGATCAGGATAGATTTAAAAATATCTAGAAGCCCCTATACATGCTCCTGGGGGCACCACATACAGGACATCTCTCTGGGGGCTCCTCACCAATGTACGTGTGACCGCAGACCGGGCAGATCCATACCTTGCCCTTTATAGGCATATCCCTGCCTTGATCCACGTATTCCTTTGCCTCCCTGTATAGTTTCGCATGTATCTTCTCAGCTTCTAACGCGAATCTGAAGCTTTTCTCAGCCTCGCTAACTCCCTGGTATCTTGCCGCCTCGAGATACACTGGGTACATCTCGTTTACCTCGAATTCCTCACCCCTGATAGCTAGCTCCAGGTTTTTACTGGTTGAGCCAGGACCGATAGGGGTTCCGGCTGATACAGTTTCATCAGTGTTGTACTCCCTCAGTACATTATAGTGGTTTCTAGCATGAACCTGTTCAGCGAACGCTATTGCTTTAAATAATCTAGCTACATTAGGAAAGCCCTCTTTCTCTGCTATCTCAGCAAATACCAGGTATCTCATATGAGCCATTGATTCCCCGCCAAAGGCGTTTAATAGTAACTGCTTGGTCATGGCCTTTAGTTCACTCATTTCACTCATCATTTATTATTTACAACTTTAATACTTAAAAATTTTCTTCCCCACCTAGTAATACTTCTTCAAACATGTTTTAAACATTATTTAAAAATCTCACCAGAATATTTTAAGAATTTAGAGGGCTAAATTGATATGCTCGAGTTAAAATCAAGCCTCTTTGAGAAAATAGTCAAGAGAGAAGATAATACATTACACTTTAAAACTTATCTAGCTGGGGAATGGGTTGAGACAGAGGAATACTTCGACGTCTACACGCCTATAGATAACTCGTTAATAGCCAAAGTAGCTAAGGCTTCTTGGAATACCATGGATCCGGTACTCGAGCTCATTTATTCCAGAGGGCGGTGGAGGGTAAGGGACACACCCGGATGGAAGAGGCTTAAAATACTTGAGAAACTAGCCATCCTATTAGAGGAGCATAGAAGCGACATAGTCAACACGCTTATCATTAACTCGGGCAAAACAAGGAAGCAGGCTGAAGGGGAAGTCAATGCTTCAATAGAAAGAGTCAGGGCGGCATCACTAGATGTTAGAAAAATATTTGGAGAATACATGCCGGGGGACTGGGATGAAACAACAACTGAGACAGAGGCGGTGGTGCGCCGAGAGCCCTATGGAGTAGTGCTCGCCGTGGTACCATTCAACTATCCATTATTCGACACAGTGTCTAAAATCGTTTATAGCTTTGCAAGCGGCAACGCTATCATCATTAAGCCACCTTCAGCCAATCCAATACCGGTCCTCCTATTAGGTAGGCTACTGGAGGAGGCTGGGTTCCCGCGTGAGGGATTGGCCATAGCAACAATACCAGGCCGGGAGAGCTCGAGGCTTGTTTCGGATAGAAGGATTTCAGTAATAAGTTTCACAGGTAGTAGTGAAACCGGTAAGAAGATATTAGAGACGGCTGGAATTAAGCAATTCATAATGGAGCTGGGAGGCGGGGATCCAGCCATAGTACTTCCAGATGCTGATCTCGATGATACAGCAGTCAAAATAGCTACTGGGATATATAGTTATGCGGGTCAGAGATGCGATGCAATAAGATTAATCCTCGTTCATGAGAAGGTATATGATAAACTAAAGGATAGAATAGTTGGGGAACTTTCTAAGATACGTGTCGGCGATCCACGCAGAGAAGATGTTGACATGGGGCCCTTAATAGATGGGGCAACCGTTAAGCTATTAATGGAGGCTATTGAAGACGCTGTCAAGAAAGGTGGGAGAGTACTCTACGGGGGGAGAAGCCTCGGCGGAAACTATGTCGAACCAACACTGATAGAGTTCCCCGATAAGGAGAGGATTAAGGAGATAAAGCTATATCATGAGGAGGTCTTTGCACCAGTGGCAATTATAACTAGTTACAGGGATCTAAATGAAGCAGTAGACCTCGCGAACGGGAGAAGATACGGACTCGATGCAGCAATATTTGGACATGATATAGAATCCATTAGAAAGCTAATAAGACTTCTCGAATTCGGAGCCATATACGTAAATGATATGCCACGCCACGGCATAGGGTACTATCCTTATGGTGGTAGAAAGGACTCAGGCATAGGAAGAGAGGGCATAGGGTACTCTATAGAGTATGTTACAGCATATAAAACCATTATATATAATTATAGAGGAAAGGGTGTCTGGAAATATACCCTCTAAACCCGTTTTTTAGAGAATAACCCTCCACCACACATGATCCTGTAAATATTATGCTCATATTATGCTTATATGGAAAACATTAATGCTTAAACCACCGAGAATGATGTGTTACAAGGATCAACATATAGATCAGGTATGCATTATATATGATGGTTATCAATACAGCCGATATACTCCTCCCGTTATTGAGGATGCTGAATAAAGTATAGAAGGCAGGGGAGCTACGTATATAAATAATGAACTTATATATAATAGAGTCTATACCGACACTTAATGCAATAAGTTGCTCTGCTGAAACCCAGTTTGAATCCTCCACTATTAATATATCATCACCCACGATTGCAGCAGTAAACTCTATGAAGAAGCCAGCTATAAGCCCTATGAGTAGTGGGATGAATATGTAGAGGGATAGTAGTTTACTCGGCAACCTCGGGAAATAACTCGATAAATATATCGTGATAAACAGAGAAGCCCAGAGATAGTAGTTGACATTCCCGACTTTATTAAGTAAAAGTAGTAGTATTGATGTAGCAGTAAAATATATTAGCAGCATGTCGGGATCCTGAGGAGCCCCTTTACGATAGAAATCAACGTATACTATTAGTAATGCCAGTGTAAACGGTATTATCCATACCCAAGTAAGCCATGAAGGGAGTGAAGCCAGGTTGAACCAGCTCAGGTAAACCGGGAGGGTCCAGAGGCTATATTGCTGGGGGTAACGGGAGCCATGGAACAATACTACTTTATTAATAAACCCCCAGGGATCATATATGAGGAAAGGCAGGGTAAATAACGAAGCCGTCAAGACGGCTGCCCCTATTGATTTAGCCATATTTCTATAGTCCCTCCGGGCAAGCAGTATTAATGGTATAAATAGAAAGAACACCGCTAGTAACTGCTTTATAAGCGCTGAAAGCACTATCATTATGGTTGACCTCACATACCTCCCCTCGGTTAAGTATATGAAGCCCATGAGCAGGAATAATACTGCTACCATGTCGAATTGAAAACTAGCTATTATAGCGTACCCAATGTAGTTCAAGAGCCATAGATTGCCGGCTGAACTTCCATATCTCCTCCTCAAGATGAAGTATATACAGTTGAATGCCATGATTAAGGGAAGCTTATCTATTAGCTTAACAGCGAGATTACCACCTATGCTAGAAGCTATGAGGTGGGTTGAAATAAATAGGTATACCGCTAATGGTGGATAAGCAACTTTAGCCCTAAACGGCCCGCTATATATTTCTAGTAACCTGCCTTCCTTAAAGTAGTCGAACCAGTAGTTTATAAAGTACCTTACATCATAGTAGTTCCAGCCGGATACAGCTAATACAAACACCACTATGTTAGCTGCTATTATTCTCCATTCACGCCTGAGAAAGCTAGTGTTAAAGCCCGTCTTCACATTAGAGGCACCGCCGAATACTATTACTCAATAATGCTAGGAAAAACAATAAAATGTTTACCTGTGTTTCCAATACTTGAAACGCGAAGGGTGCACGAATTGACACCGTTACAGGACACAGTATATGTTAAATTAGGAGGCAGCTTCATAACCATAAAAGACAAGCCTGTCACACTCAGGAGAGAATCCCTCGATGCTGTGGCAGAGATCTTAAGGCAAGTATATGGTAGGGTAAAACTTATACTAGGGAATGGAGGGGGAAGCTTCGCTCACTATGCTGTGAGAAAGTATTGTGGAGACGGACGAATCGATTGTGTTGTGAAATGTCACCAGGCAACAAGGTTATTGAATAGGATAATCACAGATCACCTTGTCGAGGCCGGTATACCTGTATCAAGTATTCAAACAAGTGCAGTGATCACGGTAAGCCAGGATGGGGAATTCAAGGTTTTCTCGGAACCGGTGTACAATTTTATCTCGGCTGGACTCATACCGCTTCTATACGGGGAATGTATACCATGGAGCAATGGATACCATGTGGTATCCACTGAGAAAGTATTCGAATTACTTGCAGAAAGCATTAAACCAGCACGCATTGTGCTTTTAACAGATGTTAAAGGAGTATATACTTGTAACCCTTCCAGGTGTAGTGATCCGGTTTTAATTAAATCTATAAATAAGAATAATATCAGTCAAGTCCTTGAGCAACTTAGCAAAGAGAAGAATAATGATGCAACGGGTGGGATATATAGTAAGGTGAAATCAATGCATGAGTTATCTGAGAGACTAGGGGTTAGAGTGATCATAGCGTCCGGCTTCAGTAGGCAGGACGTTGTTAACGCTATTCTACATGGAGATATCTCCGAGGGTACTATAATAGAGCCATAGCTTCAACATCAGAAGCCTGGTGTATGTCATCGCCAAAGCGGCTACACGCTTTTAACCATCATCATCGATTAATACTACATGGCAAACTCGTTTAAATACATGGTTTATTAATTGGAGACTTTCACCCTGATATGATGTTTTTCAACGTTATCCTGAGGGGAATCGATAAAGGAACTGGAACAGTAATATCACTAGCCCTAGGATTTAAATGTCTTTAACAAGGGCATAATGATAAAGGGGTTTAAATGTGGATCGATAAAATAAGCAACGTGCTAAACGGGTTCTTTACGGTCTTAAGCGGTATAAATGGTGTAGGGGTATGGTTATTTCTAATAGGGTTCACCATACTAATGATTATTGGTCTATCAATAGCTATAACTATACTCATTAGGGCGGTAAAAGAGATACCGAACCTCACTGTGAGTCAGTTTATCAAGCTAACAGTGATAACGGCCATAGTATTAATGATTATAGGTATATTTATCCCGTGAAAAAATCATGGTTTTCTCGGGAACACCCTGAATCCAGGATACCTCGGCTTTTCCAATTCCTCGGCTATCTCTAGTAGCCTATTATATTTAGCAGTTCTCTCCCCTCTACCCGGCGCACCAGTCTTAATTAGTCCAGTGGATAATCCAACAGCTATATCAGCTATACTGGTGTCCTCTGTTTCACCACTCCTATGACTGATTATTGCTTTATACCTGTTTTCATGTGCCATCCTAACTACTTCAATGGTTTCGCTCAGGGTTCCAACCTGATTGACCTTAACTAATACGGCGTTTCCAGCATTGCTTTCGATACCCTTAGAGAGCCTGGCAGGGTTTGTTGTAAATAAGTCATCTCCAACTATCAGGATCTTATCCCCAAGTCTTCTACGCATTTCAGCGAATCCCTCGAAGTCCTCCTCGTATAACGGGTCCTCTATACTTACTATCGGGTAGTCCCCTACTAGTTTCTCGTATAATTCAAGCATTTCATTCCTACCTAACTCCCTTCCTTCAATGACGTATACCCCCTTATCCTCTCTATAAAATTGAGAGCTGGCTGCATCAAGTGCTATCGCTATCTCTCCACCCGGCTCATACCCAGCCTTCTTTACCGCTTCAACTAAGAGATCTAGTGCATCACGTATCTTCTCGAGGGGAGGAGCATACCCGCCTTCATCACCAACATTAACTGCTGAAGGACCATACTTGTTCTTTAAGACTATTTTTAATTCATGGTATACCTCGACAGCCGCCCTTATGGCGTCGTGGAAGCTGTTGAAGCCGGCGGGAACAATCATAAATTCTTGGAAATCTAGCTTGTTCCCAGCGTGTACCCCGCCATTAATTATATTTAGAAGCGGTACCGGGAGTAATTCCGCTGTCCTACCACCTAGATAGTAGTATAGGGGCACACCCATGGTTGATGCCGCAGCCTTGGCTACAGCGAGGCTTGTCGCCACAATAGCGTTTCCACCAAGCCTGGCCTTATTAGGGGTGCCATCTATCTCAATTAGTTTACCATCTACCTCGTATTGATGCCTTGAGTTCAAGCCTATTATGGTAGGGGCAATTACTTTGTTAACGTTTTCCACAGCTTTCGAGACACCTTTACCCTTGAACTCTTTTCCACCATCCCTTAATTCCACGGCTTCATGCTTGCCGGTGGATGCACCGCTGGGGGCGTTAGCTACCCCTATTCCAAGACCCTCTGTTACTACTCTGACCTGGACTGTTGGATTACCCCTGCTATCCAGTATCATCCTGGCTTTTACATCTTTTATTACATATACATCATCATATATTTCTAGATACATTCCAGACACACCCATGGTGGTAATTAACATGGAGGAGTTATTATGGTTATTGCTTCTAGTAAATATTACTGCATCATATATACTATGGTGTATATTCACCCTTCGATTCTACGGGAAGATAAAAAACACATACTTATACCTGGCTTTCCCACTAGCAATACTATCCATAGTGCTGGTTTTTAAAACCAATAACTATTATATCCTACTGCCCACCTTGCTCACAACACTGATATTGTACATTATATTGGCGAGGAATAAGGGTAGAAAAATTATTTTAGCACCTTTACCACTAATTATAGCAATACTGTTAACAATGGAGGGATAGTATACCATGAGTAAGCAGCCACAGTTGAAATGCCCTAAATGCGGTAGTAACGAGGTGGATGTTGAGAGAACATGGCAACTCACATCCCCCTTACCGGATACCCAGGGCAGGATCACTATAACAATTATGGGTGTAGTTAAGTGTAGAAGATGCGGGTATAAATGGAGAGGGGTTGTTAGCAAGTTAAAGGTTGGTGGTGGAAAAGTAGAGATAGAGGGGGAGAAGATGGGTAAAGTAATTGAGGGCGGAGAGGAGCCGAGACCGCCTAAGGAAATCGTACTGGATATCGACGACATTATGAATGAGGAGTAATAGTAATGAATTTAAGCTATAGTAGGATACTATATTATACGACAGTAATAGTATTCACAGCAATGCTCTTAACCCTGATCGCCTTGGTTGCTCTACCAATAATCCTGAACGGCTTCTCTCCCCTGGCCGTAGTAAAAGGATACAGCATGCTTCCAACACTAAGGGAGGGAGACATAGTTATCGTGCAAAAAGCGACTCCGGAGGCTATAAGACCCGGCGACGTGATAATATATAGTACTGGGGGAAAGCTCATAATACATAGGGTAATAAAAGTAGTAATCAGAGATGGAGAATACTATTATGTTACCAAGGGAGACAATAATTCACTACCGGACTTTATGTATTTCGAAAACAACATAGGAATACCATATAATAGGGTACTTGGAAAAGTAGTAAGCATCAACGATTATATAGTTAAAATACCTTATCTAGGGTACCTCGCCTTATTTCTTAAAGGAGGTTAAACCCGGCGGGAGCTATAGGGAATGTAGCCCAAACCTCCTGCTCCAAAGGAAACCCCGCCCATCAATGCATGGAGGAGATCGGGGTGAAGGAAGAAAAGAATAAAATATATCAAAGTTCAGCTAGGCTGGCTGGGCTGGACAATGGTTTGATACTAACAGAGAAATCGCACTGATCCATTCTAGAACAAGCTTGGAATTCTAAAGCTTTTAAAAGGAATGCTATGATATTATAATGAATGCGTGCCGCCGTAGTATAGCCCGGTCAAGTATGCGGGCCTTTCGAGCCCGTGACCCGGGTTCAAATCCCGGCGGCGGCATGTTTCCTCTCATCTCTTAGACCATTAGCGTTTTCTGCCTGCCATGGCTTATGCATGCTTTTAAATACTTTTAGTTACGACAGGTGATTCACCACGCTTCCTCCCGGAATCTCACCACGGTGGCTCAACCCCTGGTTGCCCAGGGGCTTACCGCTCCACGGGTCTCAGAAATCCAAGTTGACCTCCTCCCCGCTCTAGGCTGGGAGGTTTATTGGTTTCCTACATTTATTCGAGTTTACATCTGTGGTCTACGGGGCGGTTAAGATGATCAGAGATCCCTTCATTCAGGCTAGCTCTGTTCTCAATGTTTAGAACGATAATAGAAAACTTATAGGCTCTCGTCATCCCGCTCTAAAAGGACGGGGGATTTTTAGTTGTAAATCAGGTCATCGAGTTTTTGCTTCTGTGAAAGTTTAAAAAGATTAGATTTCATCATAGTATGAAGGTACACATTTAACTTAAAAAGGTGCACCTTATGGTGAGCAAGGAGCTCATAGAAAAAGCAAAAGAGTTTCATGGACACGTATGTCCATTCCTAGTTCTAGGTCTTAGAGCCTCTGAGATAGCTATGGGCAGGCTTGGTATAAACAAAGCTGGTGTAATGGAGACTATTAGAGAGGATATCATAGCCATCGTCGAAGCCAATAACTGCTTCGCTGATGGTGTTCAGATAGCTACTGGTTGTACTCTCGGTAATAACTCACTAATATATATCGATGCCGGAAAGAATGCCCTCACGTTGTTTAGGAGAGGGAGTAAGAAAGGTATCAGGGTCTACGTGGACTCTCAGAAACTGAGGGAAAAATACTTCCCTAGAGAAGCATTAGATCTCTTCAAGAAAGTGGTGACTGAGAGAAGGGGTAGTAGAGAAGAAACCGAGAAACTACACAAGCTTTGGAGTGAAATAGGATACAAGATGGCCAATATCCCAGAGGAAGAATTCATAATACAAGAGGTTGAAATCATAGAGGAGGTGGAGAGGGCTCCGATATACGAGAGTATTAGGTGCTCTAAATGCGGAGAGCTCATAATGGCGCCCAAGGCTATCTACATCGATGGAAAACCCCTGTGCATCCAGTGCGCAAATGGAGAGACCTTAGCTATAATAGGAAGAGGCATATCACACATGAGGATCCCCTACAGGGTGGTCTCCAATGCTTACTAAAAAAGTTGTCACGACAACCCTGGTCGCGATTATAGTTATTGCGGCGGTGGTTACCAGTCTCTATTACTCTTTCTTCTACGATAAAAACCTGCATACAGGGAAGGTTGAGGAGACCCCGTCATATATCATCGTCACAGATGTCACCAATAGAACAATCAAAATCCCAGCAAATCTAAGCAGAGTGGTCGCTATAGGCCCAGGAGCTCTGAGGCTAGTAGTATACCTGAATGCTACCGATCTCCTTGTTGGCGTAGAAGAAGTTGAGGTAACCCGAGATCCCACTGGGAAAGATTACGCAATGGCCCAGTACAACACCCTCAAGAACCTGCCTGTAGTAGGACCCGGGGGTCCAAATAATCCTCCAGACCCAGAGAAACTCAGGGCTGTAAAACCACAGTTGATAATAATGTCGGGGATATATGCGCAACTCTACCCACCTGATAGACTAGCCGAAGAGGTTAATGCCAGCGTCCTAGTGATCGATTACGGGAGCGCAGGCTATTTAGATATAGAAGCTCTTAAAAACGCATTACTGATTCTTGGAAAAGCCCTTGGGAGAGAGGAGAGAGCCGAGAACCTGGCAAACTACATTGATCAAATAGTGAGCGACTTAAACAACAGGACTAGAGGTATTGATCCAAGGCCAAAGGTGTATGTAGGTGCTATATCGTACAAGGGCGGACAACCATTTACATCGACACAGGCCAGATTCGCCCCTCTACAACTTCTAAACACACCCTCCATTGTCGACTCAGTCGCCAGTAAAGCCGGCTACATGTCAATAAACTTCGAGTATCTAGTGCAGCAACAACCGGACTTCGTGTTCATAGACGAGAATAACTTGAACAACGTACTAAGCGATTACAGGAAGGATCCGTCTCAATACTGTAGCCTAAACGCGTTCAGGACGGGGAGGGTTTATGGTGTCTTACCATTTAACTTCTATCACACAAATATCGCGACAGCATTCGCAAACGCGTACTTCATTGGGAAAGTGCTCTACCCGGATAGATTCGCTGACATAGACCCAGTTGTAAAGGCCGATGAAATTTTCACAATGTTTGTTGGTAAACCAATATACCAGGGGTTTATCGATGGTGGATACAAAGGATTCATGAACCTCAGCGAATTATTCCCATGTGGCTGAATACATATGACCGTGGAAAAGCTTTTTAAAGCGAGAAAAATCTTCATGCTGGCATCAGCAACTATATTAATATTCATATTACCCTTTTCTCTTTCCGTGGGATCATACAATGTTACTTACCTGGATACATTAAAGTTCATTCTTGGATACAGCAATCTACCACCAGACGCGACAAGTATTCTACTGATTAGATTGAGAAGAGCTCTAGCCGGTATCCTAATAGGGTTCATCCTCGGAGCCTCTGGTACCGCGATGCAGTCTGTGCTAAGAAACCCTATGGCATCTCCTTTCACGCTCGGTATATCTAGTGCTGCAGCGCTTGGGGTAGCAGTTGTCTTACTAACAGGTCTAGAAGGCTCTGTGAGAGGGGTCATTCTCACATATTCAAACCCATACATCATACCTATCTTCGCACTTGTCTTCGCGTTAATTCAAACAGCCATTGTTCTACTACTAGCTTACAGGGCCGGGTTGAGCGAGAGAGCCTTGGTTCTAGCAGCTATTGCAATGAATTTCTTTTACCAGGCACTGCTAAGTCTTATCCAGTACCTCAAGTTGAACGAACTTCAAGTCGCTCTAATAGTCTTCTGGAGCTTCGGTGATGTTGGTAGAATAGGGTGGGTGGAGCTGAAGATAATAGCCATTGCTGCCTCTGCGCTCTCAATATACTTCATTGCCAGAGCACTAGACTTCGATCTCATGGGTCTCGGAGACGATGTTGCCTATGCCAGCGGTGTAAACGCTAAGAGAGTTAGATTAGAGGCCTCGATAGTGGCGGCGATAGGGGCCTCAATTGTAACCGCATTCTCTGGCGTAATAGCCTTTCTCTGCCTGATTTCACCACATATAGCGAGACTCGTTGTCGGAAACAACCACAGGTACCTGATCCCAGAATCTATGATTGTAGCAGCAATCCTCCTCGTAGCTGCTGACAGTATTGGCAGATTTATACTCTCCCCGATAACACTCCCCGTTGGTGTAACATTATCCCTGATCGGGTCACCGCTACTCATATACCTTCTTCTGAAGAGGCGATAAATATGGTTGTTATAAGAGTGGCCAACGTAGATGTAAGATACAATTGTATCAGGGCTCTGCAAGATATCTCCATCGATATATACGAAGGGGAGGTTGTAGCCGTTGTAGGACCAAATGGTTCGGGAAAAACAACTCTTCTGAAAACAGTAGACGGTATCCTAAGACCCACGAAGGGATCTGTCTACATAGATATGAAAAACGTTCTCACGATCCCTAGGAGGGAAGTTGCAAAAAAGATCTCCCTAGTAACACAGTTAACGTATGTAGCACCCGGCGTCAAAGTCATAGACTTCGTTTTAACCGGGAGGAGGCCACACATAGACTTTGCACCAACCAGGAGAGACCTCGAGATCTCGATAAGCGCGCTTAGTGCAGTAAGAGCCGACAGCTTAGCAGAAAGGGATTTAACAGAGCTGAGTAGTGGAGAGTTCCAGAGAGTCTTGATCGCGAGAGCATTGGCGGCAGAACCAAAGGTGTTGCTACTAGATGAGCCCACATCGAATCTAGATCTATTGTTTCAGATAGAGATCCTGAATCTCATCAAGAGCCTCAGCGTAGACAGGAGGCTCACAGTGATGATGTCTCTTCACGACCTTACGCAAGCATACAGATTCTCAGACAAAGTCATTATTTTAAAGAATGGAAGAGTCTACGCTGTAGGAGAACCAGATAAAGTTCTAAACGAAGAGATCATCGAGAAGGTATACGGGGTCAAAGTAATGATCAACAAGGATTTAAAGGCAGTCATACCGCTTGTCTAACCTTCTTCCCCGCGACATGACTCTCGCTTTTGACTTCCTCCCTATTCAGAAGGGTAAACTTTTCAGTTGTAATAAGATAATCCATATGCTGGTGATCTAATTAAGATATAACTTTATGCAATCAAAGCGCTTCAAGACTAGGTTGGGCTGAAAATCACTATGGCTAAGAACCGGTACCCTATAATAGACTACGAGAAGTGCACTGGCTGCCTAATCTGCTACAACTTCTGCCTCCACAAAGTATACAGCATAGGCGTGAGTGAAAAGCCATGGTGGTAAACCCAGATAACTGTGCCGAGCTTTGTAGGGGATGTCAAAGAATTTGCCCAGCTGGAGCCATAAGATACTATGGGGAGCAATAAATTATTTATACCTTTAACCTACTTCTTTTTGGTGTAACATATGGTGAGCGAATTTTCTTTGAAAGAAGCAATAAAGAGAGTTAGGGAGCTGAATCTCTGTACCAGACCCCCCTCCCATCCAAGAAGCCGATAAAGTACTCCGCCTACCGGATAAAGATCTCGAGGACTTCCTCGGTTCCTTGAAAAAGAATTGAGCGAAGACGAGCTCAGGATCATAGATGCAGTTATAAAGCACGGTAGTATAAGGGAGGCATCGCTGAAACTCTATGGATCACTAAATAAGAAATGGATCATTAGAAAAACACTGAGAAACTGCTTAAGGATCCTTTAAAGAGTAGAAATAATTATTAAGATCTCGACCTACTATGATTTATGACTCTGGCCTCCTCATCCACCATTAGGGAACAGAGATCTCTACTAAGCTACATTATCCTGGAACGAACTCTATCTACAATTATCTCTTGGTACCTGGTAAATAAGGATTGAGAGCTAGGGATGATGACTGGGAAATATTTAAAACCCATCCATGACTCTAAGAGATTATTGGTTGCGGCGGTCGTCTAGCCTGGACTAGGACGCCGGCCTGCCACGCCGGAAATCCCGGGTTCAAATCCCGGCCGCCGCACTCAATTTCCATTTATCAAGTAAATGTCTCATGATTCAAACCGACTCAATGAGACATTTACTTGATAAATGGAAACACAGTATACTGATTCTTGTTCTTAAGTGATTAGATGATGTATTAGACTTAAGCAGAATAAACGATGAAGATAGATTCAGAGTCCTGGGTATGTGGTTTAGAAGGTTGGGGAAAGGGTTAAGGCAATGGAGGGTTCGGGTCTGGTGAATACCTGTAATTGCCTGCTTCACCCCTTATTTCTTATTCCCCCGCTCCGTCCGGCTTCATCCTTCACAACGGAGGTGCTTTGGGTGACCCCGGGCACCCCTGCATACGCTCGTAAAGCCCTCAGCCAGCAGTGAAGGGAAGATAGTTAAATCAGGTGTAAACACCCCGTATACCCATCCAGAGAATACCGGGGGAAGCTGAAGAAACCACACGGGGGAAAAGTAAAAGTAATAGTCATCGAGGAAAAGAAGTAAAGACACCAAGAAGATAAAACACGTCCAAGACATCCAAAAATATTTACAAGAATTCAGAACCCGTGACAGGCTAGCTATATCAGCCGGGCTGGGCCCCATGTATATGTCCCGCATGCTGAGGTCTAACAGGTTCTTGATCACCTCGAACTCTATTATTGTTACAAAATCACTTGGAGTTATTTTACGGTTGTATACTTTCTCGAGATCCTTGAGGAGCTCCTCTACAGAGCTGTATCCATCACCTCTATAAGCATCCCCCTCTGTAAGCTGACACACTCTCTTATAGACGACATTGGTTATCATGGCCTTGGCTACTGGTCTACCACCACCGTGTATGAAGACTTCCTTATATCTCGGGATAACACAACCAAGCCTGATTGTGGACCTCTTTTACCAGCGGGGGTGTGCTCGACAAACCTACCTTTAATCATTATATGGCGCCTGAGATATACCCCACTACATAATAATTGGTTTCTCCACGCAAGCCATCTACATCACTAATAGATGTTATTGGTTTACTGATCCATAAAAGAACTCTACTCACCAGTTATTGGGCAAGCCACCTAGTACTCTATCTCACTCTTCTTCGTTACTAGTGCAGTGATGTATTTCTCTAGTTCTTCTAGTGGTCCATAAGGTATGGATATGAGGGTTGTTCGACCACGGTTACCCATGTTCTTAGTGACAGCGTTGATGACGCCGGTCTTACTTAGGTTTCTGGTGTACTCGTATAGCTGTGTATGAGAGCGCGGTATTTCTCCGTGTATATTGCAGAGTAGCCTGTATTCGTCTTCGACCTCCCCCATTTCCACTTCTTTATCGTTTTTCTTGCGTAGGAGGCGTATTATGCTTAGTAGTAATAATAGCTCGTGAAGGGAGCTGTATTTTAATACATCGTTAATCCTCTCTATTTCCTTGCTTCTATCATGGATCGTTATAGCTTTCCTGACGTGCTCTATGCTGATTCTCCCAGCTCCTTCTTTCTCAGCTATATCTCCAGCTGTAAGTAGTATTGTCAAGGCGTGGCGTGCATTACCCTCGCCGCTCCTGTCTACCCCTTCATATTCAGCGATAAGCTCCAGTAATTTCTCATCATATGCATCCTCATGGAAGGCCAGGCTAGCCCTATACCTCAATATATCAAGTAACTGACTGGAGGTGTATGGCTGTAGTTTTATAATATATCTATTCAGATACGACTCGGTGACAGGGTCGAAGACCCCTATTATATTTGTATCGGTTGACACGAAGACCATGTTCAACCGCTTTGACTCATGGAAGGCTTCGTATGCCCTTGTAATAAAGTATATCGCTTCCTTACCAGCTATATTCACGAAGTAGTGAAAGTCGTCGAATACTATTAAAGTATACCGATCGTCCTCATCCAGGAACGAGATAACAGCATCCATTATCTCCTTCGATGATAATCCCCTATGTGGTACTGAGAGGCCTAGTTGCAAGGCTATATCCCTCACTATACTGAACAAGCTCCTATTCCTATAGCAGTTGACATGAATATAATCGAATGATAAGCCCTTCTCCCTTGCTATGCTCGTTAAATTAGTGGCAAAGGTCCTCATTAACGTCGTCTTACCGGTTCCAACTCTACCTACTATGAGTACTCTCTGAGACATGGAACCCGGGTTCGCTATTAAATGCCTGAAGTAGGAGGCTAATAATTTGAGCTCGTTCTCGCGGTGTGGCAGTGCTTCAGGTATGTATTCCGGCATAAGGCTTTCACGATTCTTAAAGATTGATTGCTTGTTTAACTCATCCTCTATTATTTTTCTTGCATCCCACTTCACCACCTACCTCATCCCCCACGTACTGCGATGCGTGTTCTACAGTGTCCTAGACCTATGTAGACTCTATCATTGATCCCCTCGATAAATAGGCATTCATCTGCTGAGGAAGTATGCACCACACCCCTAGACCTCAGATTCTTTAATACAAGTGCGAAGACGCGCGTACTCAGCTCCCTAACCCCTCGCATCCTAACCCTGATCTTTACCTCTCCAGGTATCTTCAAGCCGTCAATGCATTCGAGTCGTTCCCCCAATACCTCTTGAAGCCCCATGATACAGTGAACAGGTATTATGGTTTCAACGAATCCGTACTCCCTACTTATAGCCCTCCTATATATACTATCGACATCTCTACACCCATAGACCTGGAGAAGCCCCGGAAAACCCGTTTTCTCAACAACCACGCTATTATCGAGGCTGAAGATCACATCCCCTATCTCACGAGCACACCATTCATCGCTCCCGGTTCTACATGTTACCAGCAGAACTACTCTACAAGACATAGTTATCCTCGTAAAGATAAACTGAAAACGGGGTTTATTGCTTTAAAGACTATTTCCCCCTAGGTGTTCGCTCCAGTCATTTTATATGGTTTCATGGTTTCATCTAGGGACGCTCTGCTATAGGATCATCCATTTTAATCACTAGCAATAATTATAATTGATTCACAGGAGACTAGAGGGGATTTAAAACTTTATTTACTATTCACTCGTTATCTAGGATACAGCTAGTTTAAGGGTGCAGCCTTATGGATAGAAGAACCATAACAGGCATCATGTTGCTTGTTACAAGCATTCTAGCCAGCACAGTGTTAACCTATACAATGAACACCAAAGTACCTTTCGACAATGTGTCCTGGCTTACAGAGTATTTGTCAAGGAAGCCAGTACTAAGCGATGCATGTACCGGAATTAATCCGCTCGATAATACATGTAGTTATTTCATAACCTACACATGGTTGTCCGCTAGAATACTCGGGGTCCTAGGACCCTACGGGGCTCTCTCCATCCAAGTCCTCACGTTAATCCTATTATTCTACATGGTTTACAGGTTCTTTAAAGAGCCCGCGATAGCTGGGCTCACTACATTAATCTATGGAACCGCCCCGGTCACAGTGTTCTGGCTGACTCCATCTAATGTCGGTCCACATGTTTTCACTGGTATTCTAATAGCATTATTCCTGCTCACCTTATATAAGACGAGAGAAGTGAGAAGCACTCCTACTGTGCTTCTCACAGGTTTAACCGGGCTTGTACTCCAATTATTTAACCCCATGGGGTGGTTGATCGTTGAAGCCGCATTGATAGGTTTATCAGCAGAATACATAGTTGCACCCCTTAAGCGGGTTGATGTTAAGACAGTGTCATCAATTACTTTATTCACTACGCCACTACTGCTACTCCCATGGCTTAGAAACACTTACTCATTAATACCCCTCTTCACGGGCTCACTGATCTTAGCTACCAGTAAATTACTTGAGGACAGGAATTCCTCCACAGGTACACGCTTGGTGCTAGTAGCCACCGCTATCTCAGCATCCATAGCTTTATCAGCCGCATTAATACAGTTGCTTGGAGGCGGTGATTATACTAGTGTATTTATCAAGCCTTATAACCCGCTAATAGACTATGGGGTATTATGCGCCACGGGGTTATTGGGTTTAATAGTGTTCGCTAGGAGTAGAGTGCTCGAGGAGTTTCCCTCAGTAAGGATCACCATTATATCAGCCACCATAATACTGCTTATAGCATCCCTCTACGATCCAACCCTTGCACTAGCCGAGGCCCTGTTCTCAGCAGTGTTATCAGGATTGGCCCTATACATGGTTACGGATTATGTGTGGAGCCATGGGATCAAGGGTTTCGAGACAATACTATATAGGGTCATCGCCTTAATCATAGTATTGGGCATAATATCTAGTAGCATGCTTCTAGCAGTAGCACAGAATAAGAGCCAACCATATATATACACCTATGATATCCAGGGGTACAGCAATATAGGTACACCGATAAGAAATGAGAGCGCGTGGCTTAATGCGTTAACAGCGTTAAAGCAAGCTATATCTAATACCAGCGTAGACAATATATTAGTGATATCATACTGGGGATATACCTACTGGATCCAGGGCTTCCTAGCTGAATCGCTACCAGCGCCCAGGGTTTACACGTTAGCCCATATATTAGGAGGAGATAGGGGTAAATATATTGTTTCATCAATAATGTTAAGCAATGAGGTTGCTGCATCCAAGATAATAAGTAATGTCACATCAATGATAAACGCTGAGAGGACCTATATAATAATATCATATCTGGCTAGCATTAGAGTAATGATGGGTAATAAAACAAGTAACGCCTACCTTGGACTAGCTGTACCGGTTCAATCACAGAACTATTATGAATATATATACTATGCCGCAGCAGGTGATTTAGCCAGGCTGGTATTATACGCCAGCATCACTAACACTAGCTACGTGGATTACGTGAACATATATAATGCACGTACAGGTTATGAGATACCCCTCGCATGGAACAACAAGGGATCCAATACGTTGCTCGCGCAACTAGCAGTAGACTCACTACATAGGCTGGGTTACACCGTGTATAATGAACTATACAGTTACACACCCTTGTCAAGCAATCTAAATTACTTCAAACCAGTGGCAGTAATTGGTGTACCAGTTATGAATATAACTGGTTTATATAGCGAATACCAGATAATACATGTAGTAGCGGTTTACGAGTTCACTCAACAATAGCCTCGGTGAGAAGAAATGCTAGCTAGGAAGGAATTGCCCGAGATCGGGGAATACGTTATAGCCACGGTTAGGGAAATATACGATTATGGCGCCTATGTCACCCTCGATGAATACGGAGACTTAAAGGCCTTTCTACCATGGAGCGAAGTAGCAACCAAATGGGTTAAGAACATAAGGGATGTCATCAGGGAAGGAGAGAAGATAGTTGTGAAAGTCATCAGAATTGATAGAGCCAGGAAAGAAGTCGATGTCTCATTAAAGAAGGTATCTGATATCGATAAGAGAAAGAAGATGATGTGGTGGAAGCGGTATGTAAAAGCAGCCAAAATAGTCGAACTCGTCGCTGAAAGTCTCGGAAAAACCAAGGAGGCCGCCTATAAAGAAGTAGTATGGAAGCTTGAAGACTCCTATGGAGACCCACTTTACGTCCTCGAAGAAGCAGTACTGAGCGGTAGAGACATCCTGGAGAAAGCCGGGATACCTAGTGAATGGATAGAGCCATTATTAAACGAAGCGAAGAGACATATAAAGGTGAAAGAGGTATCAATACGTGTAAGACTACTACTCCAATCACGCCACCCCGATGGCGTTGAAAGAGTAAGGAAAGTACTTGACGTGATAGCCGAATCCCTTAACTCTGAAAATGTAAAGTTTAAACTCTACTCAGCCGGTGCGCCAAGATACATCCTCGAAGTATACTCCCATGACTATAAAACAGCTGAATCAGTAGTTGAGAAAATACTAAAGAAAGCTGAAGAGGCTAGCAGCGAATATGGTGTAATATTCAAGGGAGAACGTGAGAAAGCATGAACTGGCTACTTAGAAAATGTAGTAAATGTGGTAGGTATACTTTAAGCAGGGATAGATGCCCGTACTGCGGGGGAGAGCTAATAGTACCCCATCCACCACGCTTCAGCCCTATTGATAAATACGTGGAGTACAGGCTCGAGGAAAAACTCTCAAAGGGAATTATCAAGCTAGATGAAAAACCACCATATAAGCCTTGATTCATGGAACTAACAATTTAAAAACCCTGTGCATAATCAAAATTAGTGAAGGATGCCGCCGTAGTATAGCCCGGCCTAGTATGCGGGCCTGTCGAGCCCGTGACCCGGGTTCAAATCCCGGCGGCGGCGCTCGACACCCATCCCTTCTACGTACATTAATAGGGAGGCCTCATCATAATGGATGAGCAGGTATAATGGTTATTAGGTCTAGGTTTAATATTGGTATTCATAATAGTGTTGAACGGGGGTCTGCATTGAGGAGGTACAGCAGGGAGATATTTAGATACATTTTCGAGTACGATGTACTATTAAACACTGTTTCAAAGACACTCATGGCTGCTGCCATTGTTTCCTGGATTATTATAGGTGGGAACTGGCTGTACCTATGGTTTAACTATAGTTATCTATCCCAGCAACAGTTCAACCAATTGATCGCGACCTCACTACTCTACACGCTGTTGTTATCGTTCTCGGTATTGGTAGCATATTCTCTTCCCTACTATGTTCCATCAGCCAGGCCGAAGACGCATAAACGTATAAGTGAGACAAAACTAAGGGATATAATCATTATTGGCTCGCTCATATTGTTAATAATGATCATAGTGGCATACATACTGTTAGGATATTACTATATGAAAGCAGCCATGTAGAAAGATGAACTATCACCTTGAACCTCCTCAGGAAGACTTTTCTTCCTCACTAACCATTAATATATGTCTCAGCGGCTTCACGCATTCCTGTATCATTGCTACGAGTAGCTCGTTAAATGATAGAAGCGCTACATCATTCCTCCTATACTTCTCGCCACTTACTTCACAATCCTTTATAAATAAAACCAGCGTTTTATCACGGTACCTCACCGGAAGGGGGTATAAGAGTTCTTTCTCCAACTTGATAATGTTTTCAACGGCTTTCAAGACGCCTTCATCTATGGTGTCGGCTGGGAGCGGTGAGCCAAGTGCTACTTTAGTTATCCTCAATCTGCTTAAGTATTCAGTATCCAAGGCCATTTTATTAATCATCTCGATAAATAATTCCCTACTCTCAGGGTTTAATAGAGGCAGTTTGAACAGAGATCTCCTGATTAACTCGTTTACTTCATCTAGTCTAATCTTCTGGACAGGGGTACACTTTGATGCCTGTAATTCCTCTTTAATTAAGCGGATATATGTGTTACTCATAGTTTTACCCCAATCCCTGATGAATCCCTTACCTCTACTAGCCCATTGACAGCTAGATATAGAGCATAGGGTGCCTCTAATCTAATTATTTCTCCCTTTCTAAGCCCAATAAATTTATCTAGAACCAGGATCTGAGAAGCATCGACCAAGGGTTTAACCATGACTTCCCCATGGAATGGTGAGAAATCAGTGAAACCCTTTCCTCTTAGATCCACGGTGGGCTCAACCTCTACAACCCTTAACCCGGACTTCATGTTTAAGCTGTTAACGAATCTTGAGAGCCTTGACGTATCCATTGTTACAACCTTATCTACTTTAACACAGTTCTCCCGAATTAATTCATCGAGGGCGCTCTTATTGATTATTAATCCCCTTAAACCCGCTACGCTTTTTTCCTTCACTAGCTTCCTCGATATAGCTAACTCGAGCACCCTTCTTCTCAGGCCATATTCAACTCTGCGGAAAACCACTATATCTTTGTATGATGGGAAGATCCTGTCCACATCTATGTTGCTACATGCCACATAATCCGCTATTAATCGCCTCTGCTCACGTGTTAGAGGCAGTGCCTCCTCATCCATCACTCTTACATGGAATCCCCTGTTACCCGAGAAATATATTTTAACCTTGCTAAACCCGAAGTCCTGCACCAGTATATCACGTAGTTTTAAGGCGTCGCCCCAGGCTTTCAAGATGCACTCCCAGCTCACTGGGGAATATTTCAAAGGTTCCTCGCCTGAGGGACAGGACTCCCCATCATTAATTATTACTCCTGACTTGCTGCAGACTAAATACCTCTGTATGCATCCAGGATACTTGTCAGCATCTATATCGAATATTAACTCCGAGCCCTGCCACCCTTTGGCCTCCATTTCCTCGGCCGAGGGATTGCTGTAGAGGGCTGAAGAATAATACAGGTGGAGAGGTGTTTTCATGGTCTCTATGAAGTTATATAATTGCTCCATATATGGGAAGGATAGGTGCCTGATATACCTGCGATCCTCAAGGCTCTCTAAAGCAATCTCTCTCATATGTAGGTTGCCTGGTTCTTCGAGAGGTCTGAACCTATAGTAGTCCCTTATGACCTTCTTCAAGAAGTCGCTAGTCTTCCCGTGGGGCAACATAAAACACTAGTCTTCCTCCGCCGGGTATCTCGTATGTAAGCTTGAGCGGTGTTCCATCACCGAATTCTATCTCCATTAATTCAGCCGCCTGAGAAGCAACCGATATATCGATAAGATAGTCGATCGTGTATTTAGCCCTTGCATCACTTAGCACCTGGTACTCGATTAACGCACCATCTGAGGCTGAGAGCTCTATTTCAGCCTCAGCTATTTCACTCCTCGATGAGACAGTCAGCTTATCGCTGTCCTTGCTGGCTGAAAACTCGATGGAATCGCTGATGGGCTCTACCTCCCTAACTATGTCTCTAAACAACTTGGGAAGAAGCTTCCCCTTAAACCCTACTTCGAAACTAATCTCCGGTATCTCCTCGTAAGTCATCTCTATGCTTGGCAGGGTAAATCTTCTGACACCCCTACCCTCGAAGACTACGCTTAGCCTGCCGTCTTCTAGCACTTCTAAAACGAGTTCATCACCTCTCCTAGCCCTCTTCAACACCTTGGTCAGATCATCCATTCTTACCCCTACTACAAGTTCCCTTTCCACACTGTACTCTGAAAAAGCCTCCTTCGGTATTGCGAACTCTACAAGTACAACAGTACTGGGATCCATAGCTTTCAATAATAATCCGTCTTCACCGCTAATCCTAAAGTTTGCTTCATCAATAATCTTAGAGATGGATGTTATAGCATATCTCCATGCAACTGCGTCACTAAACTTAAGCCTCATTCGAACCACCTACTATACTTTTACCGTTATCCGAATAAATAAAATTATCAAGTACAGAGGATGCTAAGCATACTCTCTCCAAGTGTAACCGCACTTTGTACACTTAAAGAATCTTGTAGGCGGTTCATCCGCAGCCCTTGTCTGAATCACCCAGTAGTATGCCTCATGCCAACCACATTTCGGACACGTTACTTCCCTTGTAACAGGGAGGTTGACCTCTCCTCCGCTTTCGAGTACAAGGGTTTTCTCACCGGGCTTGTGATCGATTCTCGTGGAAACCTTGAAACCCGATGCCTCGGATGCATCAGCCTCTACTTTGTACCCACATCTAGTACAAATCAGATACAGTTTACCATCCATTTTACGGGGACGCATTAAGCCACCGCATTTCGGACACAACTTGGACATGTGAAACCACCGTCTTGAACCAAGTAGAGATAATCAACGAGTAGCCGTTTAAATATTGATGGGAATAATTGAAAGTATTCAAAAGTGACTAAAAGTATCATTGAGACCCGAATCCTGGATAAAAAAGGTATCACGTTAAACATTAACACGTGTAAATAACAGGGTAGCCGGATGACTCGGTCCCGGGGAGAGAGGTTTTCAACAGTGTATTCCTATACTGCATGTATAACTCCAGTAGGCGTAGCACCGTATCAACCACTCCGCAATAAACTGTTTTTAAAGCCAGGTACTCTGAGCTATTGAATCCTTTCAAACCAGTAAATACCGCGTTAAGTGGGCTACATCCGCATGGTAGTGCGAACCCTAGTTCTTCACGCGTCATCATAGAATCAAGCACATATTTGATGAATAGTGCCGGGGAGCCGGTGACCCTTAGTATTTTTAACTCCTCTAAAAATTTCCCCTATAAGTTGCAAAGACACCGTATCTCTCTGTAACACCATAGACAAGTATACGTGTCTCGCTTTTCCTACTCAACTACCTTCTCCTCTACAAGCCTTCTAAGCTCAGCGAGCGAGTTCTTTAATCCATTTACTATATCCCTTAGTATTGATTCCACGGTATAACCCGGCTTAACTATAATCGTGAACTCAAACATGTTTTTAAGAGGGTGTGGAACCCTGTATGCTGCATATTCTACACCGGGATGTCTTATCGCCTCCTTCGCTAATAGATTACCAAGTGTATGGTCTTCATCATATATTTCTAACACTAATTCTCTCTCACTCCTGGATACAACACGTACCTCCATTTAAAACACCTTTGACCCCTATTCGTTTTGCTGTTTAAAACTCTTAATAAATAAGTCTACTGCATCCCGCCACTCATGCTTTAAAACATATAAGCCTGACTCGTCGACCCCGAGGAGCCCTGCTTCCACTGCGTGATTTATGGCGTCATCTAACTGTAGCCCTGTTATAATGGTTACCGTTATGATGAAATACCTTGCTGCTGTACCCTTCACCCTGCCTCTAATAGCGGTGTTTAATTCACTTATTCTCTCAACTAATTCGAGAATCCTGTTCTTCTCTATATTGGTGTAAATGGTGCCATCCTCGAGTCTGGCCTTATACCCTTGTTTCTCAAGGATTTTCACGAGCACCTCGGGCGGGAAGGTCTTCCTGGTTAATTTAACTATCACGTCAATGCTGAATGCTTGTAAACCCGGCCCACTGACCCCCTTAGCCATCCTTGAATAATTCTTTAACTCAATCCACAGTTTTTTCAGGTCTGTTTCATATCCGTAGGCATCTACTATTAAGCCGTTACTGGTTACCGCGAACTCAACATGCTCTATTGAGGGAACCCTCTCCTTGACAAGCTCGTATAATTTTAAACATTCCTCGCCTCTACATGGAATCCTATATCTCCGCTTAACCAGTGGCAAGCGATCACCTTGAGACGTGTATATAGTTTAAACTGGTTTTACGTTTCTCAATATTCCCGCATGTATTACACACTAATTTATCATTGCTCTTGTAGAGCAGGGAGCCACATACACTGCAATACGCCTCTATAACGCCTAATCCTGGTTCCTTAATGGTTAATTGGTATGGTATAGAATTATTGAGCACCTTAGCCTTAACGAAGTCACCTGGTCTAATGGCCCCTAGAAGGCTCTGTGTAAACTCATTGGATGCCTGCGATACATGTATAATCCCGGAGGCTTCAACTCTTTGCCCTTCTATACTATATATCTTTAGAAAAGCCAGCTCATCAGTCACGGCCTCGACATATGCTTCGACAATGGTTCCCGGCTTAATCAACTCTATGTTTTTCACTTGTCTAACATATACTTGCTTCTTATATCTATCGAAGACCTTTAACCCGAATACCTGGGACCTGATCAAGCCCTTTTCATCAATGTATGCACCTTGGAGAGGCAGTGCCTCCTCCTCTACTGCAAGTGGTTCGCCAGGCATCACTATCTCTTGCATAATTAATCACGCCCTTGTCAGGATAATGAATACTGTTTTAACCCTATATATTCGCCTCCTATGGGTCTCAAACATCATTGGTATTTCAAAGTCCAGTAGCTCATACGAGTCCAGGGTAAACCCGTTGTCCTCGGCCACCTCCCTAGCGATATCCATGAATGCCTCAGAATACTTGTGTATACTATATATGCTTCTAGCCGTCGCCATAGCCCTCCTAAGGAAGACTATGTCCAAGCCCCTGTTTTCAGCGACCACGCCAAAAGGAGGGTTCATCAACACTGTGTCAACATTCTTGAGTCCTAAACGCTCCACGTCGGCATCCACGTAGAGAATCCTGCCCGCCGCACCTGGAAACAAGGATGATACTGTACCTAAACCATATAGTAATATATCTTCATCAATATCTACACAGATAGCTCTACGAGCACCCATCAGTATCGACGCAATAGATATTCTCCCATCGCCACATCCATAATCACCTATCGTCAACCCCTTCACGTCGCCCCTCATATACGCTGTCCAAACCATATGCGCCACTATGCTTGACGGTGTCTGGTATTGCTCAAGCCTCTTCTTCGAGTGCATGTACCAGTTGATCCGTGAGAGAATCAACTCTAGCTCCTTCTTACTCCTAATAAGCCCCATTGCTCACCACGGGTATACATATTTCTCCGAGCCTGTTAGAAGCATCAGGAATTCGCCAGGGGTTAACACCGGCTTATAGAAGTCATCTAAGTCGTCTATGGGGAGCCTCGGGCAACTCGTGACAACATATATGTCGAGATTGAGGGCGTTATCTATGGCTATTAATCGCTCAATACTAAGATACGTTGAGGAAACCTTGTAGACCCTATACCCTTTCTCCAAGGCTTCCCTCTCAAGTTTCTCAATAAGCCAGGGACGATACTGGCCCGGCCTAGACCCAATGATAAGTCCAACCCTAACACCGCTTATCTTAGCCTCGTAGATCTTCAGCAGCCTCTTCCTAAGGGTCTTCTGAGCCTCCTCACTAGCTGACCACACCCTACCCCTGTAGGGATCTAAGACTACTACAGGCTTCCTGGAAACCAGTGCAAGACCTAGGGGATGGAATATCCCACCGGCTATCACGAGGTGAGCATCGACTTTGTCATCCAGTGATGCTACATGTGTATAGAGGCAACCCAGTAGAGGGCTGTGTACCTCATGAATCCTAAACCCATTTGAGCTGAGGTGTTCCACAATAATCCTTCTTATTTTCTCCTCTACAATTGTTGAGGAGATGGAAACACCTATAATCCCCCGTGATCTGAGGTAACTAGTCAGCTCTCCAAGCACCCCCTCACTAATCATTGGACGGGCATAGACGGGTACGTAAACAATGCTTACACCAGGCTTAAACCCATGGTTAAAATACTCTAGATGCCCCAGGTGAATAAGGACGTCGACCCCGAGGGCCTCAGCCTCCTCCACAGGGACATCGCATGCTCCATATCCAGGGCTCGAGGAAAAGAATATTTCAATACCTCTTCCTTCGAAAACACCGGCGACGCATTTATATAAAGGCTTAAAGCCGTCTGGCGCGTGAAGAAGAACCCTTTTCACGCCTTTCTCAACAAGCCTATATAATACATCGAGCTCGATATCATAGAGGCTACATAGGTCCTCCATGAATAACACGCCTTTTAATCCCATTATACCAATGTGGAAGACTTAATATTATTCTACCTGGAAAAACAAGAGTTTCCAAATATAAGGATAACCTAGTTCCCAGGTCCTGTAGAAGAGAACACGCTTAGGGCTTAGCTATAGTGGTGGAAGACCTGGCTTCAATGGTTTAACAATTACTCTCGTCGGTAACGGAAGCTTCGACGCAGCTATTTTTAATGCTTCCTTACCTATCTTAGCATGCTCCGCCTTCACCCTTATCACTATTACCTCCTGCCCTGGGCTTACTCGTGCAGCTGTCCCGATGGGTTTACCAAATGAGAGCCTCATGCCATCCTGTAGACGGTCTGCACCAGCAAAGGCCATCATCTTGTTTTCCCTGATAACGTGGTGAGGATATGGTTTGACTTTAAGGTAAAAGTTGTTCTCGCCGGCATCAACGCTGAGCTTCTTTAAAGCCATTACACGGGCTGCCTCTAACGCGTTATGCCTTATCTGCCCTGCCTCCTCGACGACTAGTGCAAGCTCGTAATCATAGTCCAGTTTTGGATTACCCATCTCAAACTTAGTTATCTTCGGCTGGGGGACGCCTGGAATATACTCTTTCCTCGTATATGGTGGTCCGCTGAAATGCGTGTAGCACCTGGCTGGGCGTATAGGCATATTCTTAATCACCTACCCCTCATTCATGCAATCAGGCTTTATTAACCTTAACCCACCGCTTGTTTATATATCTTGACCCTCAGCCTAAGGATTTAATACTCCCGGGAATCATTAATTATGAATCAGTGCGGGGGTGCCCGAGCTTGGCCAAAGGGGGCGGACTCAAGACGAGCCCAGGGAGAGATCCGCTGGCGTAGGCCTGCGTGGGTTCAAATCCCACCCCCCGCACCTTCCATTACTCCCTGATCCTGGAGCAATCTGTATACGGTTAAAACCCTGGTTGAGATCCCTATTTTTGAGGATGGGTGTTGCTTATGGTGTTTGACAATATCAGGAGTGCTTTAACAAGGTTTCTGAAGGGAGGGGACTACGAGAAATCCGTGGAGGAGTTTATAAGGGAGCTGCAGAAGGAACTCGTAAGAGCCGATGTTAATTTGAAGCTAGCGGTGGAGATCACTAACAGGATAAAGGAGAGAGCCCTTAAATCAGAGCCTCCTCCAGGTATTAGTAGGAGAGAATGGTTTATAACAATAGTCTATGAGGAATTAACCAGGCTCCTAGGTGGTGATAAAAAACCCTCTATAAAGCCGTTGAAGAAGCCGTGGGTTATAATGCTCGTCGGCTTACAGGGTTCTGGTAAAACTACAACGGCCGCTAAACTAGCATACTTCTATAAGCTAGAGGGCTATAAGGTGGGACTAGTAGCGGCAGACACCTTCAGGCCTGCAGCATATACACAGCTTAAACAACTAGGTGAACAGATAGGCGTACCGGTTTATGGTGAGCCAGATAATAATAATGCTGTCTCAATAGCAGTGAAAGGAGTCTCCTTCTTCATTGAAAGGAGAACAGATATTATAATAATAGATACCGCTGGAAGACACCACAAGGAGGAAGACCTCTTAGATGAAATGAGGAAGATAAGTGAGCAGGTTAAACCAGATGAAGTAATACTCGTCATAGATGCATCCATAGGGCAGCAGGCTCATAATATAGCCAAGAAGTTCCATGAAACCACCCCAATAGGCTCTATAATAGTCACGAAGCTTGATGGAACGGCTAAAGGTGGAGGCGCGTTATCAGCAGTAGCGGCAACCAGTGCCATGGTGAAATTTATTGGAACCGGAGAAAAAATAGATGAATTAGAAGTATTCAACCCACCTAGATTCGTCTCGAGAATACTGGGGCTTGGAGATATAGAGAGCCTTGTTGAGAAAGTGAGGAGGCTACAACTAGACTTCACGGAGGAGGATGCTAAAAGACTCATCGAGGGAAAAATAAACATGAGGCTAGTCTACAAGCAACTAGTAAGCCTAAGAAAAATGGGCCCCCTTGCCAAGATAATGCAGATGATACCGGGTCTAGGGGTAAAGCTACCGCTCGAGGTGGATCCAAAACAACTAGAGGTGAAGCTGAGCAAGTGGCTTGCCGCAATAAATTCTATGACCTACGAGGAACTCGAGAACCCGGATATCATAGATAAATCCAGGATCAAGAGGATAGCTTATGGAGCCGGCGTCGAAATCGATGATGTAAGGGAATTACTTAAACAATACGAGCTAATGAAGAAGCTGAGTAAGCAACTACGTAGAAGAGATATATTAAAGAAACTTGGTATCAAACCCGAGGATCTTAAACTAGAAGAGGAGCCTGGTGGAAGCTAGGGATAAGAAGGATTGATGATCATGGAGACCCCTCAACAAAATAGATGTGGAGAACACTGCAGCATCATTGAGACAGCTGCAAAAATTCTCTCAGAATACCCTCTCTGCGATAGATGTCTAGGCCGGGTCTTCGCAAAGAAAGGGATCGAGTTATCCAACGAGGAAAGAGGAAGGGCTATCAAGACTCTACTAGCGATGAAGCTATACGCAGACTACACTAGTGAAATCATTGATGCCGAGTATATCGGTAAAATAGCATCAAACACGGGGGATCCCGTTACAAGGCTATATAGAAAAATAACTGACAGAGAGATCTCCGTTAATCCATGCTATATATGTCTCCACAGGGTATCCAGCGATTATATTGATGAAATAGCTAGGAGAGTAGCAGTGAAACTAAGCGAGTTGAATGCGTCCTCATTCATCATAGGTGTAAAACTGGATAGCGAGGTAGTTAAGAAGGAGCTGGATGTACACGTGTTGGCGGGATTGGAGTCAAGTGAGTCATTGAAAAACGAGTTGAAACGCGAGATAGGTAAGAGAGTGACTCAACTAACAAATATACCACCTGACTTTGATAAGCCGGATGTAGTAGTAATAGTGGATGTAAATAAGGACTTCGATTACTCAATACAGACGCAGGTAAACCCAATACTGTTAAAGGCGATATATTTCAAGAGAGGGCGTAGAATATCCCATGTACCATGGTTCACAAGCAATGGATCCAGGAAATACCCTGAGAGCATACAGGACTTTATAAGGGATAGTATAGCAAGACTCTTCGATGCGCGAGACATTAAAATTCATGCAGCTGGACGGGAAGACGTGGATGCTAGAATGCTTGGTTCCGGGAGACCCTTAGTAATAGAGGTTAAAGAACCCGGGTTCAGGAATGTCGATCTAGACTTGTTAAACTATATACTGGATGATCAATTTATCAAGGTCTCGGTA
Source organism: Desulfurococcus amylolyticus Z-533 (assembly GCF_000513855.1). Lineage (NCBI taxonomy): Archaea > Thermoproteati > Thermoproteota > Thermoprotei > Desulfurococcales > Desulfurococcaceae > Desulfurococcus > Desulfurococcus amylolyticus. Next base: position 143,374 of record NZ_KI911318.1, on the reverse strand, counting down.
ATAGGGGCCGCAACTAGAAGGGATATTGAGTCTATTAAGGAGGGATCCAGAAAGAGAAGGAAGATATATAGGGTAGCAGTCCTCACCGAGAAGCCAGTATCTGAAGGGGATCTCGAAAAGCTCTCAAGCTTCTTCAAGGAGAGAAGTGTTAAACAAAGAACACCAACGAGGATACTAAGGAGGAAAAAGGATCGTGAGAGGATTAAACGGGTATACCGCATCGAAGTTATCAGTATCTCCTCACGGGTTTTCGAGGCATTAATATATTGCGATGGCGGCTTATATGTTAAGGAACTAGTGCACTGCGACAATGGACGTACTACCCCTTGTTTCAGTGAGATACTGGGGACGCCTGCTTATCCATTAGAACTAGATGTACTTTATATTGAGAAGACATGGGATAAATAACTTTATAAGCTGGTTACAGGGGATTTTAGATATAGCGTGTCCAATGGATGCTTAAGCCTGCAGTATGAAAGGTGGAAAAGATGGTTAAAGCACCAAAGGGGTATAGGCATAGAACCAGGAAGCTCTTCAAGAAGAATGTCAGGGAGAAGGGGTCGATACCGCCTCTAAGCCTAGTGCTAAGAGAGTATAAAGAGGGGGAGAAGGTACACATAGTTATCAATCCATCAGTATACAGGGGAATGCCGTATAGGAGGTTCCATGGAAAAACCGGTGTAGTACTTGGAAAACGTGGAAGAGCCTATATTGTTAAAGTGATGATGGGGGATAAGGAGAAGATATTGTTTATAAGGCCAGAGCACATGAGACCCTTAAACATCCCTCAGGCACAGCAAGCCTGACCCGTAAACATTAATATTCCTAGTGCTTATAACTATATGGTGGTGACCAGTATTGTCGAATACCATAGTATTAAAAGCAATAGAGGAGAAACAGTTGTCAAATAGTGAGGCATACCTGATTCTCAGAAATATAGTGGAGAAGATAAAGGAGGAAACCGGAACAGTACCCCTTCTGCTTTCAAGGGTCTTAGAATACCTTAAAACCCATCATAAAATACCCCCGGAGAAAGCAGGGGAACTCCACGAGCTACTAGCTTCCAAAGGCTTGAAAGATGAAACCATTGTAATGTTAATGAATATCTGTCCCTCCTCGATAGATGAGTTAAGATACCTTATGGAGCTCGAAGAGAAGACTCCAGAGCAAGGCGTCTTAGAAGAGATACTGGCCACCCTAAGCAATTATTGCACTGGTGTAGCCCCTTCCTAATCCTCACCTACATCAAACCTGCTTAAAGGGGATTGTATTGTCACACCGTGATCACAATTTTAGATATAAGAGGCATGGGGAGAGACGCTGGGATGAAAGGCATGAGCCGGCGCTCTATGTTCTAGATTACCTTGAGCTTGGAAACCCCTCTGATCCCCATTATGAACACAGGAACCAGCCTTTCATCCAGGGTATCGGGGTGAAATACTTCTCTCTACTCGAAGCAACCCCCTTACCCGCGGTTAAAATAGAGATACTCGAGAAAATAGACCTTGGATACCCGAGTAAGGTTAAGAGAATCATACATATAGTATACAGTGAGCTCACTAGCGTTGCTAAAACCAATCTACCCGAGGCTCTTAAAAACATAGTACTTGAGAACGAGAAGATATTCGTTGAGTTCTTCAATATAGCTGAGCCAGTCAACATAAGGCTACACGCACTTGAATTGCTCCCCGAGATAGGTAAGAAGACAATGAACCAGATACTCGAGGAGAGAAGCAAGAAGAGGTTTGAGAGCTTCGAGGACATAAAGAAGAGGACTCGTATAGATCCTGTTAAAGCCCTTGTAAACAGGGTCATCAAGGAGTTGATTGGTGGGGAGAAGTACTATTTATTCATAAAATCCCCCGAGCCTAACACGATGTACCTAGGGTACTTGGAGAAACTATATGGGGAGCTATATTAGGCCAGATGAAATGAGTAGACGCGGCCTCCTTTCATGGACTATAAGCATACTCCGCGAGCATGGTTTAAGACCCAGGAGGAAGCTTAGTCAGAACTTCATCGTAGATCCCCGGCTTATAAGGGACTTCATAAGCCATGTAAACCATGCGGAAACCACTGAAATAGGCTGTGGACTAGGTACTTTAACCATTCCATTAAGCAGAGTGGTTCCTAGACTTATATGCATAGAGATCGACGAGAAACTACTGGGTATAGCTGTTAAAAACTTGAATACATCCAACACTCTCTTCATCAATGCTGATGCCACCAAGTACACGGTGTTCTCTAGGCAAGTGGTAGGGAATATACCATACCATGTTACATCCAATATATTGGTTTCAATAGCTAGATCGAATAACGTTGAAAGAGTTGTATTTACGCTTCAAAAAGATGTCGCTGAGAGACTTGTAGCCAAGCCAGGTAGTAAGCAGTATGGTAGGATAACTATTCTACTCAACACATTGTTTAACATAGAAATCACAGGTATATATGGCCCCTCCTCATTCTACCCTGAACCAAAGGTAGGGCACGCAATTATAACTTTAACCAGGCGACGCGTTTTTAACCAGGATGTACTCGCCCTCGAGAAGCTGACCAGGCTATTGTTTACGCAGAGGAGAAGGATAGCTTTAAGGGTTCTCACCAAGTCCCTTGGTATAGGGGAGGACAGCGAGATATATATGTATGCCCGTGAACTACTTGGAGATAAGAGAGTATATGAGGTAAGCGGAGAGGTGTATGCAGCATTAGCGAGAAGACTGAGGGAGAATGGATTACTGTAGGGAGCCTCAAACTAGTATTTAGGGGAAACGTGTACAGGCCTAGCGATGACTCATGGCTCGTAGTAAAGCTACTGGACTCCATTAAACCGAGAGCGGATCTCTGCATGGATCTCGGATGCGGTAGCGGTGTACTGGGACTCCACGCCTTGTTAAAAGGGTACTGTGAAAAAGTTATCTTCATAGACATCGATGAAGATGCTCTCAACACGGTTAGAGAAAACACCGTGTTAAACAATGCAGCTGGGAAAAACATCATCTTATCAAGTGACACGGGTATATCTATAAAGGAGTCATCAATAGATCTAGTCCTAGCCAACCCCCCATACCTGCCTGCATGGAGCGGTAGCATAGAGGATATAGCTACTGAGGGCGGTGCACATGGATACGAGGCAATACTCTACTTCATCAATGTAGCATGGTATGTTCTCAAGCCCGGTGGATTACTAGTGCTTGTTTACTCGTCGCTATCGAATCCACTGGTGGTGGAGGAGTACTTGTCTAAGAAGGGGTTTAGTAGGGTGGCCTCTATAACTAAAAACATGTTTTTTGAAACACTATATAGTGTTGGAGTAGTGAAGAGGCATGCTAAGGATAGTACTAGTGGGTATTGAGGGTCCAGTGAATCTTGGAGTCATAGCTAGAACCTGTGTAAACTTCAACGTTGATGAGCTATACATTGTTAAACCAGTAGCCAGTATCGAGGAGGCTTTAAACTACGCCGCCAGAGGAAAAGACTTCCTGCTTAAAGCCAGAGTCACTGATTCACTCGATGAAGCCATTAAGGGAGTTGACATGGTCGCGGCTACCAGTGATGAAGGATATAGTGCAGGAGACATGCTTAGACAAGCCGTTGATTTAAACGGGTTCGCCGAGAAAATATTCCCGAGAACCAGGAGTGTGGCTATATTATTCGGTAGGGAAAGCACTGGTTTAACACGGGAAGAAATCAGTAAAGCCGATGTCCTGGTCACGATACCAGCAAACCCATCATACCCGGCACTTAATATTAGCCAGGCAGTAGCCATAGTGCTGTGGGAGCTCTGGAAGCAGAGGAGTATTACTGCAATCAATATACCTCCTTTAGCCAGCAAGGAGACGCTGAGGCAATTACTTGATTTAACAGTGGAGATCTCAAAGCTAGTTATGACTACTGAGGAGAAAATAACTAGATCAAGGATCCTATGGAGGAGAATACTCGGCAAAGCGCTTCTTACAGAAAAAGAGGCTGCCTTATTAAGATACTGGCTTCAAAGAGTAAGAAGACATATTTCCTCTAATAAAACCTAAAAACACTACAGTTCTATAGCTAAGGATGAGACCTTGTACAATAGGTTTACGATAAAACCTGTATCGTAACAGGCGGTGCTAGAGACATTGAAGCAACCATTGCGACAAGATTAGCATTTGAGGAATACAACATCGCTATAATAGACATAGATGAAGAAGCAGGTAGGATAAGAGAGAACAAGCTAATCTCGAAAGGTCTTAAAGCGGTATTCATCAAAGCTGGCGTATCCATAGAGCATAATGTGATGAAGGCTGTGGAATACGTATTCAACAAGTATAACTCGATAAATGTTCTCGTGAATAATGCTGGCATAGGATTCACGGGAAGAAGCATAGAAGAACAGACACTTGAAGAATGAAACAGGATAATTAGTGTAAACCTCACCGGGCCATACCTCATAAGTAAACATGTTATTAAATACGTGAAGAACGAATAATACCTTACCCTTATCCAAGTTCTCGTCTTCAATGGACATTTATAGCCGTCAAGTAGCTCCTGTATCAGCTTGGACTGTTGGCTTGACAATAGGTTTTAAGCACTATAGCTACTATAGATACTAAGAGGTCGTCTTGCACAATGACTAATATATTAATATTTTATTAACTAGTATTCAAAAGTCTTTCTAGGTGAATATTATGGGTATAGTTGAAGGACTACGTGTTCTTGTAACGGCTTCCACGAGAGGCCTTGGAAGGGGTGCTGCTGAAGCATTACTAGAGGAGGGTGCGAAAGTCGTTATAAATGGGAGAAGCCGGGATAATGTTGAGAAAACCCTTGGAGAACTGAAAAGTAGATTTGGTGATAGAGTTCACGGGGTTGCAGCTGATTTAACCGTTAGGGGGGATGTCTATAGGCTGGTGGATGAGGCTGTGAAGTTCCTCGGGGGCCTTGACTCAATAATCTACATAACCGGTCCTCCTAGACCTGGCACATTTCAGGAGATACGCGAAGATGAATGGGAGTATAATGCAAGACTCCTTGTCTTCAATGCGATATGGATTGTTAATGCTTCTCTCCCATACTTAAGGAAGTCAAGTAATCCCTCGATAATCTTTTCAACTAGTTTAGCAGTTAAGGAACCAATAGATAATCTGGCATTATCAAACGTCCTCAGGCTAAGTATCCATGGCTTGGTTAAAACACTCGCTAAAGAGCTCGGCCGTGAGGGAATAAGGGTTAATGCAGTGATGCCAGGCTACATCGAGACTGATAGAATAAGAAAACTGATCGAGGATAGAGCCAGGAGGGGGAACAAGTCATACGAGGAGGCATATAGGGAATTCGTCAGCGATATACCTTTAGGAAGGCTTGGCTCACCAATAGAGTACGGTAGAGTAATAGTGTTCCTAGCAAGCAGGTATGCTTCATACCTTAACGGTGTCTCAATACCGATCGATGGAGGACTCATGAAATCAATATTCTAAAATAAAGCCACGGGTTTCATAGATCTCCGGAGTTAACAAGGTATTCCAGCACGGGGTCAGCTATTTTATACTCGTTATTTGTTTTCACCACTAAGCCATACTTGACCAGTGTAGTTAAGAGCTCAGTAAACCTGGCATCAGTTATAGGGCCTGTCCTGTACATCAAATACACCTTTATCTGCTTCCATGTTCTCGCCCCTCTGGCTATTGCTTCAAGTATTCCCAGATATCTACCTCGTGAAGAGGCAATTATCCTTGTTACTTCATCTTTAATGAGCTTACTGCCTTCGGAGAAAACAGCCGTTAAAGCTTCACTGTGACTGAGGCGTCTAACACCTCTGTAGTACCCATAGAGGGTGAGCCATCCCGGGATACCATCCACTAGGTTAACGGCTTCCTCAAGCTCGCTTCTCTGGACTTGAAGACTTAGTTCGCTAAATCCTTTCTCAAGGAATTCAAGGCTTTTATCACGAGTATACCTTTCTAACACTATTTCATGTCTATACCTGCCATAGAGGGGGGACTCGGGGTTTTCAAGCTTTAGAAAGTCCTTTAACACTCCAACCTCGCTCCCTGTAACAACTATAGTAATATTCTCAAGGTTATCAATAGACCACGCTATTATTTCATCATATCTAACACCACCAGAAAACCTAAGATATTGGGCCTCATCGAATGCCAGTATGAATCTAGTGCCATTTTCAGCTGAGCACTCATCAAGACTCCTAAGCAATACGGTTACATCTGGCAGTCTCTTAGTAGGAATTACTTCTATGCTTATCCCAGAGACCTTAAATATCTTGATTCTTTTAATAAAATCAAGGAATATAGAAGATAGCTTCTTGGAAAGACGCATTTGCGAGGTGAGAAACTCGGCTATCTTAGAGTATAATGAGTATTTAGAGACACTACCGTAAACACCATGTATCTCCCTAACATCGATAATTAAGTATGGATATTTTGATTCACTGAGTGCGACACGAATAAAGCTGGTTTTACCTATTCTTCTCGGCCCGCTTACAATAATTAATCTTTCATTAAGGTGTAAGCTCTTATTAAACTCCTCTAGCTCCTTTTCACGTCCAAATAAGTCTTCTCTCTTGGATTTTGGATTGAGATCGAAGAGCATGCTTTCTCCCCCGATAGTTACTTCCTCCCCCGATAGTTATTTTTCTAATACTCATATTTCTATCCTGTTAAATAGAGTTGAGACCCTGAGTAACTGAAGTTAAGCTGGGTGAATTAAGCTTCCAGGGTTTTCCCCTCTTAATGCATCCAAGAGTTTTTCGGGTTCGCGGTAGCTTATTAGTTGAACCAGTATCTTGCTTCTAATCGCTAAATCCAGTGCCTTCTCATCTATTAACGCGTATTCTCCCGGTAGCTGTTTCTGTTCTAGTATTTTTTTGAGGAGGCTTGCATTTACTTCTCTCAGTGGTTTTGCATCAGGGTATTTAGCTGGATCTCTATCATATACGTATCCAACTGCTGAGAAATAGTAGAGTTTCTCAGCGCCAACCGCTTCAACCACCTCTATAGCTGTCGATGCTGTTGATTGCCCTGGGATTAATCCACCCATTGCGACAACTCTGTGTGAAGATAATGCCTCCAATACTTCCTCAAGGTTTACAGCCGGCTTTGGGTAGGCATAGGGCTGCAGTGAAGAGGTTATGAGTAGGCTGTTGAGTCTTGATACCCATATTCCTATTAAGTCAAGCCAGTAATTCGAGGAGATGCCTAGTGATCTAGCGTCAGAGATGTACTTTCTAGCTGTGTTACCGCCCCCCGTTATTACTATCAGTCTATATTCGCTCACCATACTCTTCAGTAGCTTTACGTATCTAGAGATCAGGATTGAACCCTCGTCGAATGCCTTACCCGTTATCTTTAGGACAAGCACATCTCTCATCTTCACCACCGTCTTTTTTAAACATGCCCTGATATTTTAATATCGTACCTTGGGAGGATAGTTGGGTTTGTGCGGAATAATAGGTTTATGCCTACACGATAAGAATACTTTAAGGCTAGGGGAGGCCATATACAGGGGTCTTCTTAGGCTTGAGTACCGTGGATACGACTCGGCAGGCATAGCTGTAATCAGTGATAACGGGCTCATTATTTTAAAGGGCAAGGGTAAACTGAACGAGCTTGAAGGCAAGTATTCTTTCACAAGCCTCGAAGGTATAACCGGGATAGGTCATACCAGGTGGGCCACACATGGTGCTCCAAACGATGTAAACGCGCATCCCCACACTGATTGCAACAACATGTTTGCGATAGTACATAATGGCGTCATAGAGAACTATATGGAGTTGAAAAAGATCCTTGCCTTAAAGGGGCATGTCTTCAAGAGTGAAACAGATACAGAGATAGTGGCACACCTGATTGAGGAATATTATAAGGAGACGGGGAGTGTTTACCAAGCCTTTAAGAAGGCTATATCATCACTGAGAGGTACATACGCGATCCTCCTGATTACACCACTTGAACCCCATAAGATATTCTACGCTAGAAAGGATAGTCCTCTGGTAATAGGGGTGGGCAACGGATACAATGCCGTGGCAAGCGATATACCAGCCCTGCTAGAGCACACGAGGAGAGTAATAGTCATAAGGGATGGATGGATCGGCTACATTACTCCATCAGAGATACATATCGAGGAACTAGATACGGGCCATATACTCGAGTCAAGCAGGTATATCAGGGTGGTTGAATGGGATCTAAAAGACGCCGAGAAGGAGGGATACCCATTCTTCATGATTAAAGAGATATATGAGCAGCCAAGGGCCCTTAGAAGCACTATCCATGGATTAGTAAATGATGTAATAATTGATGAAGCAGTTAAGCTACTAGCTGATGCCGACAAGGTATTTATAACTGGAGCTGGCACGAGTTACCATGCCTCAGAATACTTCGCGTTAACAACGATGAAGCTATCTGGGAAACCAGTTATACCCTTCATAGCTAGCGAGTATGAGGTATATGCTGGGGTAGTTGGTTCCAGCGACATACTCATAGCTGTCAGCCAGAGCGGGGAGACAATGGATACTATGAAGGCTGTGAGAGCCTTCAAGGCGAAGGGGTGCAGAATCATTAGCTTAACAAATGTAGTCGACTCAGCCATAGCTAGGGAAAGCGATATAGCTCTCTACACTAGGGCCGGGCCAGAGATAGGGGTAGCTGCCACCAAGACCTTCCTAACTCAAACCCTATTCCTCTCATGGATATCCATTCTATTAGCCGGTGAGACAGGTAGATTAAACAGTAATGAAGCAGCCAAGCTACTGGAGGAGCTGAGAAATGCACCTAGATATGTTGAGGAATCATTATCGATGAGTGGTGAAACCGTGAAGAAGCTAGCTGAGAAACTGGTCCCAGTTAAAAGCATGTACTACCTCAGCAGGGATATCGGGCTACCGGTTGCCAGAGAGGGAGCCCTCAAGATAAAGGAGATCGCATATATACATGCTGAAGCGTATCCAGCCGGCGAATCCAAGCATGGTCCCATAGCATTGGTAGAGCCTTCATTCCCAGTAGTATTCACAGTACCAAGTGATAGAAAGCTTGAGAAACTATTATTGGGGAACATAGAGGAGATGAAGGCTAGAGGCGGATTCGTAATCGGTGTTGCTCCACAGGGATTCAACTTAAATGAGAGAGCAGACATAGTGATAGAAGTCCCAAGGACGCATTGGATACTGACGTCTCTAACCCATACACCACCGCTTCAACTACTCGCATACTATGTCGCCACGATGAAGGGCCTTGACCCGGATAAGCCGAGAAACCTGGCTAAAACCGTTACAGTGGAATAGCTCTTAAGTCATCATCAATTCCTCAACGATCTCGATGACTTTACCCTCAAGCATTATCAATAGCCTTCAGCTTCTCTATGTTCTCTACCTCAGATGAATCTATTTCCCTAGTATTGAAGAACGCATCCACTATCTCCTTAGCCAGCTCCTCACTAGTTAACCTGGCACTTAACGCGAGGACATTGGCATCATTCCATCTCCTAGCTCCCTCAGCGTTCCTGGCATCTGTGACGAGTGCTGCCCTAACTCCCTTGATCTTATTGGCTGCTATTGATACACCTGTACCAGTGTAACATATAACAATGCCATAATCTACCTCGCCTCTAGCCACCATAGAGCCGACCTCAAAGCCTACATCGGGCCATGGATACGGCTTTCCCGTCGCGAGGGCGCCGACTAGTTTAACCTCGAATCCCTTCTTCCTCAGGTAGTCCACGATGAATCTTGCAACACTATATACGTCATCTGATCCAACCGCTATACGCATGGATTCATCCCTCCTAAAATAATTATTCAAACATAAAAATAAACCTAGGTGACCAGGTGTATTTTCACCTGGTCTCTCTCAAAACTCTTCTCGAAGGCTTCAACACCCCTTGTCAACGGATATTCTGAGGTAACTAGTTTATCGACAACCACTATTCTTTTCCTCAACAGGCTTATCGCTTTATCGAAGGGACCGCACCTGGACGTCGATAGCCTTAACTCCTTTACAACAGCCTTGGTCTGATCAAAGCTTACCGGGGAGCCATGGGTTGACTTCAACGCGACAACACCTCTCGGCCTAGCTACGTCAAGCGCTACTTCTAAACCGCTGGAGCTACCAGTGGCCTCAACGACGTAGTCAAACCCCTGTCCCTCTGGGGTATCCTTCTTAACTACTTCACTAAGCCCTTGGTAATCTACGACTAAATCTGCTCCAAGCTCCCTGGCTAGACGAGCCTTCGGAGAGCCGGGCCTCGAGACAGCTACCAGGAGCTCCGGCTCGAATAGTTTGAGCACTTGTATGGCGAGTAATCCAATTGCACCAACACCTATAACTGCAACTCTGCTTAATGGTTTAACCGGTTCCATCTCAATCATCTCGACCACTGCCGCAAGCGGCTCAATAAATGCCGCCTGAAGCGGTGTTAAGTCATCGACTACATGGATGAGATCCCGTCTTGTTACCATGTATTCTGCCATACCCCCGTTACGTGTTATCCCTATGGTCTCCCTGTAGGGGCAGTGAGTATACATTCCACTTCTACAATACCAGCACCTACCACAGTAGACATTTATCTCGGTTGTAACCCTGTGCCCTACGAGATCCCTTGAAACCCCCTCGCCAACATCGACAACTATACCTGAAACCTCGTGACCCGGGATAAGGGGCTTCTTGAGTAGCTTATATGTCCCAGAGTACATGGCCTTATCTGTTCCACAGATGCCGACCCTCTCAACTTTGATGAGGACCCATTCTGGAGCAGGTCTTGGTTCTTCAACTTCTTCAAGCCTCAGATCTCTTGCTCCGAGAAGTAGAAGAGCCTTCATACTGTATCCCCACACATGCTCTAACCTTCTTCCCGCCCTAAAGGGCGGGCTTTTAGTTGTAATGTATCTAAGAAACATATTTGTTTTCATAATTTTTATATATCATCGATATTTAAATTATCAATAAGGGGTGAACTGATGAGATCCCTGGCTATGAGAACCCTTGTATTAGTTATAATAGTAGTCATCATAGTGGCATCAATAGGGGTATACTACTATTATAACTATGCATCCCCCTCCACCACATCAACTAATAAACCTATCAAGGTTGCAATACTCTTTGATGTAGGTGGGAGAGGAGACCTAAGCTTCAACGATATGGCGTGGCTTGGTGCTGAGAAAGCCAGGAAGGACTTCAATATACAGGTTGAGTACACGACTCCACAAAGCCAGGCTAAGATGCAGGATCTATTGGAGTCATTATCGGCCAGCGGCGAATACGACTTAATAGTATTGGTAGGATTCCTATGGACATCCCCGTTGAACGCTACAGCTGATAAATACCCCAATCAGAAGTATGCTTTAATTGATTCATCCACGTTCATCAATAGACCCAACGAGGTCGACATCTTATTCTCCGAACAAGAAGCGGGGGCGCTAGTAGGTGTTTTAGCAGCTGACATGGCTTCTAAAATAGGGTGTAACAAGGTAGGTGCTGTAGCCGGTATGTCTATACCGCCTCTATGGAGATTCCACATAGGCTACTTATTCAGTGTTAAATACTATGAGATGAAAACAAATAAGACAATAGACTTTCTCTGGGAGTACACGGGTACATTCGGGGACACTCAGAAGGGATACCAGTATGCTACATCAATGCTACAGGAGAGAGCATGCGTACTCTATGGTTTAGCTGGCTTAACACATGTTGGAATGTTCGATGCTGTTCGAGACTGGAACAAGCAGGGTAAGGGGGTTGCATTAGCCATAGGCCAAGACGCCAGCCAGGAGTGGTATATGCCGAGATACATGCCTATAAGCGGTGCTAAAAGAGTTGATATAGCAGTATATGATGCCATTAAAATGGTTGCTGAAAACAAGTGGACACCCGGAATACATGTGTTAGGGTTGAAAGATAGTGGAGTAGGTATATGGGATCTCGATGGCGTTAAATACTTCGCAGAGATAGCTTACAACCAGAGCAAGCTGGAAACCGGGCTCACGCCGGATGATGTTGTAAGAATAGTTAATGAAACCAGAAACACCTATATTACGGAGACTGGTTGGAACATAATGAGTGAATTAGAGCAACTAATTATAAGTGGACAGATAGCATTCAAGAATCCCTCCACAGAGGAGGAATACACTCAAATAGTGAATGCCCTCAAGAATGGAGACTTAAATGCGGCTTTAAGCAGGGGAAGCATCTAGAGAAGAAGAAAACCTTTTTTATACATTCCTTCCTTTTCATCAATGAAACAGGAATAACATGTGAGCCTCTTTATGGGCGTCCAACTATGAAGACTATTGAGATGCACGGTATTAGAAAGATTTATCCTGACGGCGTAATAGCTTTACATGGAGTCGATTTCGAGGCTGAAGAGGGGGAGATACACGGGTTACTGGGGGAAAACGGGGCCGGTAAAACCACTTTAATGCGAATACTTTATGGCGAGATACGCCCAACAGAGGGGGAGATCAAGGTACTCGGTAGAAGAGTTAGATACAGGAGCCCAAGGGATGCTATTAAGCAGGGCATAGCAATGATATACCAACATTTCTCCCTTGTCCCAACGATGACGGTGCTGGATAACCTCTACCTTGCCTTAGCAACTATTAATCCACGTATTACTAGAAACGAGGTCGAAGCACGAGCCAAGAAGCTGATCGGTGAGACACGGTTAAAGATACCCCTTGACAAAGTAGTCGAGGAGCTCCCTGCCGGTGTCCAGCAGAGGGTCGAGATACTTAAAGCCCTCATAAGGGATGCACGTATACTTATACTCGACGAGCCCACAAGCGTGTTAACACCTCTTGAAGCGGAGGAATTATTTCAATCCTTGAAGAAGTTAAAGGAGAAGAGAATGACGATAATATTGATTACACATAAACTTAGAGAGGTCAAGGCTATAACCGATAGAGTAACAGTTCTCAGGAGAGGGATTAAAGTAGGGACGGTGAGGACTAGCGAGGTCACTGAGGCCCAGTTAGCTAGAATGATGGTTGCCAGGGATGTTGAACTAGTCTTGGAGAAGCCCCCTGGCATTCAGCCTGGTCGGGAAGTATTGAGGATAGAGTATCTATGGGTTAGAAACAGTGAAGGAGTGGATGTTTTGAAAGGCGTTAATCTATCGGTAAGGGAGGGGGAAATCATTGGAGTAGCTGGTGTTCAAGGCAACGGCCAGACAGAGCTGGCAGAGGCTATTGCTGGGTTAAGGAGGCCTTACCGGGGTAGGATAATCCTTGACTCGAAGGATATCACCATGCTTGACCCTATGAGTAGATACAAGCTGGGTATATCATATGTTCCTGAAAGCAGGAGGAACGGGTTAATCCATGAAATGAATCTCATCGAGAACTCGGTGTTAACGAGCACATATAGTTACATTGGGAGATATGGTTTCATAGATTGGGGTAGAGCCGTGGAAACCGCCCTTAAAATAATCAAGGAGTACGATATCAACCCTCCCAACCCCTATACTATGGTGAAGAATCTCAGCGGAGGAAATCAACAAAAGCTCCTGGTTGGCAGGGAGCTAGTGAAGAAGCCAAGGGTCCTCGTGGTTTCCGAGCCCACTCAAGGCGTGGATGTTGCCTCGACAGAGTTTATACGGAGAAAGCTATTGGAGCTTAAGACCAGGGGGGTTGGAATACTCTTGATATCCACGGACCTAGACGAAGTGATTCAGTTGAGCGATAGGATAATCGTGATGTACGAGGGTAGAGTAATTGGTGAGGGAAGAACAGAGGAATTTACCCTTGAGAAGCTAGGGCTTTTAATGGGTGGTATCAGTGCCTGAGGCCTCTAACTACATGAGGATAGTCAAGGTGATTATAGAGGAAGCCGTCTCACTCTTGGTGGGCTTCGCAGTAGCCGTAATCATATTGTTGTTCAGCGGGTATGAACCACTCTCTGTTATCAGTATCCTGTTCAGCGAGGGATTCAGGAATACAGAGGTATTAATGAAGCAAAGCATACCAGTGATCGCGACAGGGCTCGCGTTCTCTATACCCGCCTTAGCCGGGTTATTCAATATAGGAGGCGAGTCCCAGCTGTACATAGGTGCCTTTACAGGGCTTGTGTCAACATATATTATATATAACGCCACCGGCCAACCCGTGTTATCCTCCGTAACAGGCCTGGTATCAGGGACCTTGGCAGGGGGATTCTGGGGCTTTATAATAGGGTATTTGAGGGCGCGCAGGAGTGTTAACGAGGTTGTCGTCGCGATAATGATGAACTGGACCACTTACTATCTCGTGCTCTACTTAATTGTCTCGAGGTTCACTGACCCGATCTACTCCCATATGAGTGTCTTCGTGCCCGCATCCTCCAGGATACCCGATGTCCTCGGCTTCATAATGATTACCGGAGTGGCTGTACTGACATACATCGTGTTAAGGTATAGCTCGCTCGGCTACTCTATAAGGGTTGCCGGCTTGAATCCTAAGGCAGCTGTTTACGCCGGGTTCAACTTGGAGAAGATCTTCATAACAGCTATGTCTATTTCTGGAGCGATCGCTGGACTCGGGGGCGCGCTCTTCGTGCTCTCAGTCATATACTCGATTGATACGACGATGTCCGCTATCTATGGCCTCGGCTTCCTCGGTATAGGTATAGGCTTACTTGGAAGGAATAACCCCATCGGGGTGGTGTTAGCCGGGTTATTTATAAGTGGACTCCAATTCGGCGGGCAATGGGTTGAGCTACGTACTGGGGCACCTCCCTACTTAACCGATGTAGTCATAGGTATCATAGTTATTGCTTTATCAGCTACCTACACCTACGAGCTACTGGTATCCAAGTTGAGGAGGGGATAGAATGATAGATTTCCTTATAGCCTTAATCGAGAACACGCTGTATTCAGCTACAGTAGTGTTACTCGGAGCGCTTGGAGCCATAATCAATGAGAAAAGCGGTGTGGTGAATATAGGTGTTGAGGGCGTCTTCATACTATCGGCTTTCTCCACAGTATACTTCACCCTGGCCTCAGGGAACCTGGCTATAGGTATCCTCCTAGCCCTGGCGGTGAGCGGGTTAGCGGGCTTAATTCATGGCTTGATCTCCATATACCTCAGAGGGGACCAGGTGATTATAGGCGTAGGCTTCAACATGGTTGCAGCCGGGTTAACAATAGTAATGATGGTGACGACATGGGGGGACTACTCCCAGACCCCTCAGATACAGAAGCTGCAAGGATTGCAGTTTACCATAGGCGGGAAAGTCTTCATCATCCCATTATTCTCCATAGCAGCAATCCTCGTCGGGCTCGCCGAGTGGTTTATCCTCGAGAAGACGAAATACGGGCTCGTCCTGAAGGCATGTGGCGACGAGCCACGCGCAGCAGAGGCAATGGGAATCAACGTCTTCAGGACTAGACTCCTAGCAACTGTTCTCGGGGCGGTTGTGATGGGTTTAGGCGGCGTCTTCCTTTCAGCCGAGTGGTTCGGGAACTATACTAAGGCGACGACAGCTGGGAGAGGCTTCATAGCATTGGCTAATGAGGCATTCAGTAACTGGAATCCCGCGATGGCCATTGCCGGTGCACTGCTCTTCGGGTTCTTCGAGGCATTATCGATAAGTCTACCGATACAGCTTCAATCCGTGCTGGGCAGGCAGTTCACTGCTGAAACATATCTCTTCAAGATGATGCCTTATGTTGCGACTATTATTGTGATAACTATGGTAATGAAGAAAATCAGGATGCCGAGGGCCCTGGGTAAGCCATACATAAAGGAGTAACAGTGGCATATTACAAGATAATTGGTAAAATCCCTGCTTATTGATTAAGTAGTCTCCATCAATAGATCCGATTCATAGTTTCATATTGATTTTTACATCTATATTCAATTGATTAATTTATAGTCATGTACTTGATTACTTAGTTTTAATCATTATTCAATATCAACTATTTTACATATCTCTATCAATAATCATGAAACATCATTAACAATTTATGATTTAGAAGCAATTACCCATAATAATATAATCTACTCATGAATCATTATATCATGTATTATCCATGTATGACTCATTTACAACGGTATTACCCTTGAAAAGTGATCTAGGAAGATAATCTTTGATGCACTTATATCCCATGGGAGTCCCTTGGCTAGATCACTTTTCAAGGGTAATACCTTACTAAAACAGTATTCGTGTTTCAATTCTTGATACACTATACAAAGTTGATTATCTAGGATTATAATTATATTATTATAATACATGAACTATATTATTATACATAATCATGATGGTATTACCTATTGAAGCCGATCAAGACAGGGCCCTGTTGTTTGATATAGGTGTTCGAGTAGACGGGGGAGTTGACCGGGTTTCATGGGTATTATCGAGCCTATCCCTGTATTCATGTACAATGTTGTTTAACTCTGATACATATTCATGTACACTTATCCTCAGTGCCATGATGCCCCGGGAACCATGCAGCATCTAATAGATACTCGTCCATGAGGGGCGATCGCCTTCATACCATGGTTGGATCACTGGTTAACTTGACACTCTTCCAGTTAATAAGCGATTAACTACCCCCATTGATCAATACATGATTAACCGATCCCTGCATACTTAGACATGCCATGTACATGGTTTACAAATATAGCACAGTAATCAAGGAACTAGGGGATCGGCATGGAGACCAGTATATATTCTTGAGGGTAGATCTATATAGTGCAACATGGTGGTAGGCTTGATAACCGAGCAGGAGGCATTAAAGAAAGCCGTTGAAACCACCGCATCACTAATGCTCGCATCAGCTAAGACAGCGCCTAAGGCACGGGGCATAGACAACATAGTATCAGCCATTATAACCGAGAAATAGGAGTTAGAGACGCTGGCAGAGTACATGAAGAAGCTCGCAGAAAAGTACGGTGCGTTCTTCGAGAGAGACGCTGAGAACGTGTTGAATAGCAACGCGGTAGTACTAATAGGCTGTAAAATAGCGAGGCTCAACCTAGCTAAGCCGGAGAAATGGGTGCTCGACGCAGACACCGTTAACTCAATAGTAAACCTGGGCATAACACTAGGTTCAGCAGTCAAGACTGCATCAATGCTAAACATAGACAATAGGATAATGTACTCTATAGGCGTGGCGGCTCAGGAGCTGGGATTAATAGACGCTGACATCGTATACGGGATACCATTATCAGTTAAAGGCAAGAACATATACTTCGACAGGAAATTCCCCAAGTAACCCAGTGAACCCTGGAGACTTGTTTTCAACATACCTAAACCACACAATATGATCTCACTTATACTGGGTGAAATATTACTTAGTTGATTCAAAAACACCCGGGAACCGGTTCCAAAATATATAGATACCAAGTAACCAATAAATTTCAAAAAGTGGTAAAAGTGATATGCGCCAAGATACTTCCACAAGGTGAAACCCTATGTATAGATGCTGAGGAAGCCCGGGTAGCAGACCTGGTGGAATCAGCCAGGGACAAGCTTACAGGAAACAACATCATAGTACTAGTAGATGACAGGCTCGTAGAGGACTACACTATGAAGATAACAAGTGGAAACCGTGTCCTAATAATAGAGGAATTCCTCGGTGGCTAACCAATTACCAAATCCTAAAAGATAGTCTCCAGATACAGCATC
Source organism: Desulfurococcus amylolyticus Z-533 (assembly GCF_000513855.1). Taxonomy (NCBI): domain Archaea; kingdom Thermoproteati; phylum Thermoproteota; class Thermoprotei; order Desulfurococcales; family Desulfurococcaceae; genus Desulfurococcus; species Desulfurococcus amylolyticus. Next base: position 125,795 of record NZ_KI911318.1, on the reverse strand, counting down.
ACCAGCCAACCTCTCCCTGTCCTGAAGGATAAGGTCCACCGGTGAGGTGAGCTCTTAGTGACGAGCTTTATAATAGGTGGATCAACGATGTTCGTTATTGGCTCATCTATACCTCCACACTCATCCACAAACATGCATACGTAGCCTGTCAATATTGAATGCGAATAAATCGCTTGAAACCCCCGCTTCTTTAAGGGACATAAACCGGCTTACTGGTTGCTCGTCTCTGAAAGTTCTCTACGATGGTGTCCAGAAATTACTCAATCATCGAGGATGATATCATAGGTGGCGATGGAAGCGTTTTCACATATTTGAAGCTGTATAACCGTGTTAAGATTTAAGAGAGTAGTAAGGATAATAGTAGCTAGGGGAGAGGACCACCTTATGAGAATCACAGTGATCACGCTGGGGAGGGCGAGCGATTACACTGGTAGAAGCATAGTGGAGCTAGAGCTCCCCGAGGGAGCCATGCTAAGGGATGCCATTAGGGTTCTCAGCGAGAAAACCAACCCATTGCTCTACGAGAGATATATTGATGGACACTACATATTTGTAACACTCGTAAACGATAAGCCAGTTCTATCCCCAGATACTCCTTTGAAAGACGGCGATAGGATAGCGCTGGTTACTCCCGAGATGGGTGGTTGACTCCGGGTTCGCCACAGTATTTTTCTATTTCTTCACTATTCTCATACTTCACTTCAACAAGGTCTATCGAAGGGGTTTTCGCATTGAACAATAGTATTTTACCGGCTAATGGAGAACCGTAGCCCAGTATGAGCTTAAATACTTCGTTTACCTCCAGTAATCCAAGCAAGCCCGGTATATGAGCCATGACTATGATCCTTCCCCTCTCGCCTCCTCCAACACTGCGGAACAAGTATCTAAGACAGGGGGTTTTACCAGGTATCACAACTGTTAATTGTCCATAATACTCTCCAACCCCAGCGTGAACAAGTGGTTTTCCATACCTCCAGGCAGACTCGTCAAGCAGGAATCGTGTCTCCCAGTTATCTAGGGCATCGACAACTATATCCACGCTGGGGACTAGTTTATCCAGGAGTTCCCTACTTATAGTCGCCTGTATAGGTTCCAGCGTCACACCTGGATTCAGCTTCCCCAGCTTCTCATATGAAGCCAGCACCTTTGGTCTCCCTATGTCCTCTGTATTGTATAGTATCTGCCTCTGGAGATTACTCAGCTCCACCAGCCCGTCATCGATAAACACTATCCTCCCGACCCCAGCTGCTGTTAAATAATAGAGTATCGTGGATGCGAGGCCGCCGGCACCAGCGACCAGGATGCTCGTCTTCTTAAGCTTCAACTGCCCTTCCACGCCTATTATTGGCAACTGCCTACTATACCTCTCATACTCTACACTGCTTAGACTCATCCCTACCCACCTGATTTAACCAGGTATACAACTACCTCGTCTCCATCCCTGATGATGTCGTCCTCTGTTAGAGGGATTCCCTCCCTTAGCACTATATGCTCTGATTTAGAGAGCCCCAGCCTTCTAAGTAGCTCTGAAACACTTATCTCTCCGACATCAAGTATTCTAGGTGCTTGCTCACCGGTCACCTTCACCTTGATCACATGGCTCACCAATATCTCTGATCCAAGCCGGTCTTATATAGAATTTCACGACTCCATCATGGTAATCCCTAATCACCTTCCTAGCTGCTTCCTCGATTAAGGGCTCCCTGGTAGTTTTATAGAACCACCCGTGCCTTACAGCTATCTCCTCAAGGATCCTCAAGGGATCCCTTTCACTAACACCATAAGCCTCCATGAACGCGTTGGGGTGGTAGGTCATTATCCTCTCGATGAGCTTCATAGCTGGGAGAACTGGGTCCTCGAGCTTCTCTATTGGATAACCCCTTATCACCCTTTCAAGTTCCCCTCCTTCGACAGGTATCACTCCAGGCGAGTCGACCAGCAGTATATCCTTGTCTACACGGTATAATTGGAAATGCCTCGTGTACCCTGGGCTTCCCGGGTACGGGCTTGTCGGGGCTGAATGCCTCCCCTTCAACCCGTTTATTATGGATGACTTACCGACCTTGGGATACCCTGTTACAGCCACTATCGTCGGCAGCGAGGGGGCTACTCTACGTATAGTCCTCCTGAGCCTGAGGGTACCCATGTGTCTGGCGGCAGCCATGTAGACCGTTGTATATCCTTTCTCCATGAAGTACTTCTTCCACTCCTCTACCACGTTCCTGGGAACCAGGTCAGACTTGTTTAACACCAGGATAAGCTTCTTCCCTCTTTCCCTAACAATGGATTCAAGCCTCTTACTGAACGTGCCTAAGGGATCCCTTGCATCCAGCACCATTAAGACGACGTCTACCCTGGAGATCATTCTATCTAGCTGGCTCCACGACGCTAGTATGAATCCCCCCCTACTCATAGCTCTCAAACCTCGATAACTCCTCGGCTGAGAGTACTGAGAGCCAGTCTATTCTGATGCCTGGGGGGATAACAGTCTTATTGCTTAGTATATCGGCTACGAGCCCTGCTACCTCGCCTGGTGTAGTGTTAGATGTATCGATCTCATATATTTTTTCCTCACCGAACACTGTTAACGCATTATATGATACGACACCAAGTATCTCGGCCATCACGTTCTCATTGATCTTCCTCCTATCCCACCCCCTCGACTCAAGCCTCTTCTCCAGTACCAGGGGATGTGTTCTCAGCACGAATACTTTTTCAACTACACTGGGATCCAGGATCTCAGGGTAATGGGTGCTAACTATGATATAGCCTTCACTATTCCCAGCAAGCATTGACACCTCACGCGACAAAGCATCCTCATCTATCACATAGCTACCCCTCTCATCGTCGAAACCAGTAACTAGCCCTCTCTCCAAGGCATACCTTCCAAGCTCGATTAGCTGAAACCCCGTCAGGGAGGCCAGCTCCCTTGATACACTGGTCTTCCCTGTACCAGGTACCCCAGCTACCACTATTATCTTACCCATTTAAACACCCCTGGTTTATTAGCGAAGTCGCCCTTATTATAACACGAACCTGGAGCCAGCCAAGTTTTTAAATAGGGATCCCGTTATAACATGTTTATAGACTACCTGGTGAGTGATTTGAGTATTCAGGAGTCATCAAAGAAGCCCGGTGAAATAGTTTACATCCTGCCGAAGCTACATAGCGGCGAGGAAGTATTATCCCTTACAACAAGTGTTTGCCCATACTGCTACAGGGTTCTCCCAGCTGTAATAGTTGAGAGAGATGGGAAGGTATATATTAGAAGAATCTGCCCGGAACACGGTGAAATCGAGGAACTATACTACGGCGATGTAGATTTCTATAAGAGGGTTGTAAAGTACACTGAAGACGGGAGGGGGGCTAGACACATATACACACAGGTTAAAACACTATGTCCATTCAACTGTGGATTATGCCCGATGCATAAACAACATACGGCGCTGGTGAATATGGTTGTAACAAATAGATGTAACTTATCCTGCTGGTACTGCTTCTTTTACTCGGAGGCCTCGGGATACGTCTACGAGCCGAGACTGGATCAAATAAGGGAGATGGTTAGAAGCATTAAGAAGCAGGGTGTAACCGTTGCAATACAGTTGACTGGAGGGGAACCATTATTAAGGGAGGATCTCGTCGACATCGTGAAGCTATTAAAGGAAGAGGGGGTAAGACACATACAGTTAAATACTAATGGGATAAGATTCGCCGAGCTATATATAGAGGACCCAGTTAAAGCAGTCGAGTACGCTAGGGAGCTGAGAAGCAGCGGCGTAAACACAGTATACCTCAGCTTCGACGGGGTAACGCCCGTAACAAACTGGAAGAACCACTGGGAGGTACCATACATACTTGAGACGTTCAGGAAGGCCGGCATGACCAGTACTGTACTGGTTCCAACGGTTATTAAAGGCGTGAACACACATGAGCTCGGAGCTATAGTCAGGTTCGCTGCTAAACACATGGATGTTATAAGAGCAGTGAACTTCCAGCCGGTGAGCCTCACTGGATACATGAAGAAGCATGAGAGGGAAAAGTACAGGATAACAATACCAGAGGTAGTAAAGTTGATAGAGGAGCAGACCGATGGACAGGTAACCAGAGATGCATGGTTCCCGATAAACGTTAGCGCATTATTCTCAAGGTTCATAGAGGGATTCAGCGGCGAATTCAAGTTCGAGATGAGTAACCACCCGATATGCGGCGTTGGAACCTATATATATGTCGAGAAAAAAAGCAACGAGATAAAGCTGATACCTATCACTAGTTTCGTTGATGTGGAGGGTTTACTCGAATACCTAAGAGAGAAATGGGAGGACCTCGTAACTGGGTCGAACAGGTATATGGTTGGGCTGAGGCTGTTATATTCCATAAGGAAATTCATTGACTCAAGCAAGCAGCCCGAGGAATTCGACTTATACAAGCTATTGTTCAACGTTATAATAAAGCGAAGCTATGAGGCACTGGGTGAGCTCCATTACAAGCTATTATTCCTGGGCCAAATGCACTTCATGGACCTCTACAACTACGATATACAGAGGGTACAGAGATGTAATATACATTACTCGGTGCCAGATGGTAGATTAATACCTTTCTGCGCATTCAACATATTCGACGACATATACAGGGATAAAATACATAAAGAATACGGTATATCACTTGAAGAATACTCGAGCAAATACGGTCTACCAAAAGGACAGGTAACCAGGAAATATATTAGGGATAGGAGGAGGCTGGAGTCCAGTGAAATATATAAGCTAGCATATGAAGGAGTAATCCGCTCCAAGGCATGATAAATGAGTTAGCAAAAAAAATTATTTTAAATGAATCGGATGCATGAATCAATTATATTTTTCCAGACCTTAGGAAATCCCTTATAAGCCCTATACCCACTGGTGCAAAATACGCGACAGCTATCAGGTTTGGTATAGCCATGAGACCATTTGCCATATCAGCGAAATTCCAGAATACCTCGAACATTTTTGTTTCAGCAATTGCTGCAGGTATTATGGGTATAACCCACATGAACCTCCATATCCACCTCATTGGTTTCTCAGGTAATTTAAGTGTTTTAACCCAGAAGTAGATCCAGTTGACCTCACCATACCACTCCCATGTCAACAGGGTTGTAAACGCGAATAATGCTAATGCTAAACCAAGTACTACAGGCGCCCATATTCCATAGGCTCTATAGAAAGCCTCCATGGCTAATTGTGCACCAGATAGATCTGGTCTCTCGATATATACACGGGTAACTATATCAACTATACCGGTCATAGAGCATATGACTATTGTATCCATGAAAACCTCGAAGACACCGTAGAGACCTACTCTACCAGGGTGGTCGACAGTCATATACGCATACATGTTTGGAGCACTACCCAATCCAGCCTCATTAGAGAACAACCCCCTTGCAAAGCCGTATCTGATAGCCGAGTAAACTAGCCAACCAGAGAGACCGCCTGCTGCTGCCTGCGGTGTGAATGCATAAGTAAATATCTCGCTGAAAGCCAGCGGGAGATTACTGCCATATTTTATCCATATCACAAGTGATGCCACAATATACCATGTAGCCATGAACGGCACCAGGAAGTTCGATGCATCAGTGATCCTTCTGACACCGCCCAAGACTACTATTGCTGTAAATATGAAAATTAATATACCCGTTATCAACTTTGCTTGGAAAACATCAAATCCATAGGCTTTAGCAATATATTCAACACCAAGGGCCACATTATTCGCCTGCACAGTATTACCTATACCATACGCAGCGATAAATGCGAATATAGAGAATAACACTGCGAGCGCCGGGCCTACAGTCGGCACCAGCCTTATATAATATGGTGTACCCCCTTCAACTTTCCCATCCGGCGTGATTCTCCGAGACCAAGCACCCAGCGTGGCTTCAACGGCTTTAGTACCCATCCCAAGGATAGCGCAAACCCACATCCAGAAGAGCGCGCCAGCACCACCTAAATGAACAGCTGTGGAGACACCGGCTATATTACCTACACCTACCGTGGCCCCCATAACTGCAGCCCATGTCGCAAATGGACTTACCTCTCCCTTACCACCCGTACCCTTATACAACATGTTCTTAAGTACAGCTTTAAACTTGGTTACCTGGAATAAACGGCCGAGAATCGCTATCGAGAGCCCTGTTCCAGCCAATATTATTACCGCAGGAAGACCCCATACTAGTCCATCTATGAAGTTTATTGCTTCAATTATCGATTCAAGTACACCCACTCAAGATCCCCATCACATTTTTACCTATCCACAGTTTATATACTATTGCATTATTTTTAAATGTTTCCAAATAATAAGGAAACATTTATTATGTGTTCCTATTAATATTCTATTATGGGATGGGAAATGAGTGGAGAAAACATCTATCAGAGATCGACGGCTAGTTTAATAGTATGGGTCTCATCGCTAATACTGTTAACAATACTCTTACTAGAACTAGGGTTCATGACAAGTATAGATGAAGTAGTATCTAATTGGCCGGCGCATATAACCATAGTGGCCATACTTCTAGTGCTTGAGATAGTGCCATGGCTCACAGGTAGGAAAAGCCAGCCGGTGAAACCCTCGTAATACCGGGTTGCATGCTTGAGTTTCCTGGTGTTATGTAATGGATAATGAGAGCCCTGGAAAAGATCTTCAACTCATAGAGAAATATTGGAGACATGTTTCAAGTAGTCAGGGATTCAAGTATTTTCCCCTGGTGGTTAGTAGGGCAAAGGCGTCTAAGGTGTGGGATATAAATGGGAGAGAATATATAGACTTCCTCAGTAGTGCCGCAACATATAATATAGGTCACAGTAACGAGGAGGTTATCAAAGCCATCAAGGAGCACCTAGATAAATTCATACATTACTGTCTCTATTTATACCATGAACCAGTAATAGAATTATCGGAGCTACTTACAGGAATCACGTTGGGAAACCATAGGAAAAAAGTTGTATTCGGTCTCTCAGGTGGGGATGCTAATGATACAGCGCTTAAAGCCGCGTTCATCTATACCCGTAGACCCGGCGTGATATCGTATACTTACTCATACCATGGGACAACAGCTCTTGGGATAGCTGTAGGTGGATCATTCAGGGAGGAGATCAGGAAAGCAATACCGTTTAAAGACGTGTACTTCGTGGAGTACCCGGATACATATAGATGTGGTAATATAGAAGACCCTAGAGAATGCGGCGATCACCACCTTTCAAAATTAGAGGACTTACTGAAGAAGATTAACCCGTCCAGTTTTGCAGCTATAATAATGGAGCCCATACAGGGCGATGGCGGAGTATTAGTTCCCCCGGAGAACTATGTTAAAGGCTTATTCAAGCTAGCCAGGGAAAACGGGATAATAATTATAGATGATGAAGTCCAGACAGGTATGGGTAGGACAGGTAAATGGCTGGCAATAGAGCACTTTAACGTGGAGCCAGACCTAGTAGTCCTAGGTAAAGCACTAGGGGGAGGCATGCCTATATCAGCTGTTATCGGTAGAAGCGAAATACTGGATGCCGCGCCGCCTCAAACATTCTTTGCCACCTCAGCCGCACATGCATTATCCTGCGTGGCAGCCATAGCCACCATCAAATACATTAAGAATTATAACCTAGTAGAGAAAGCCAGGGAACTCGGCGACTATGCTGTAAAAAGGTTGAATGAGCTGAAGGAAAAATACGAAATAGTTGGCGATGTAAGGGGTAAGGGACTAATGATCGGGGTTGAAATAGTCAAGGAGAAGAAGCAGAAGATCCCTGACAGAAAAACAGCACTTAAAATAATATGGAGGGCATGGGAGAAAGGGGTAATAATGATGACCTACGGTAAATACGGTAATGTCCTGAGGATTGCCCCTCCACTCGTGATATCAAGGGAGGAACTTGACGCTGGGATAAACATTGTAGACGAGACAATCAAGGATGTGTTAGAGGGAAGGGTCCCGGATGATGTAATAAATAAAATGAAAGCATGGGAGTAAAACATCTCAAACACGCATCTTTAATACTTTTTTATATTTTCATTCCTAGGCTAGTATTCAATAGTGCCATGAAAAATAGAGAGGTAGCCGGGCGGGGATTCGAACCCCGGTCACGGGGGCCAGAGCCCCGCATCCTTGGCCGCTAGACGACCCGGCTACTTCATTACTTACTAAGGGGTACCAGGGGTTTTAAAGATTCCTAAAGCAATACTTTTAAAATCCCTGTCCAATATTCCATGAAAATAGTTGGGCCCGTAGCTCAGCTTGGTAGAGCGGCGGGCTTTTAACCCGTAGGTCCCGGGTTCAAATCCCGGCGGGCCCGCATTACCCGCCTTAAACCGGTGAACCATCTTTTTCCTTTCATCTCCTATCTAACTTGGACGGTGGGATCAACGAGCCATATTTATCCAGTGCCTGCTTAAGCCTTCTCTTATGCTCTAATAACGTGTCGAAGAATAACCTGGGTGTTTCAGGTGTTTTCTCATAATATATCCTATATATTCTCTCCGCTTTCTCGAGGTGCTTACCCACCCTTATCGTGAAGAGTTTCTCATATAGCTCCACGGGAAACTCCTTATTGAGCTCCCTCCTGAATAATTCAGCCAGGTCATCATACAACGGTATGAAGCCTGTAGGAGTCTCCAATGCATCCACGTCATTGTTTGCCCTGAGCTCCATCCATTTTAACCATACTCTTTTATCCACTTTCTCAGTCAGGTACCTTCCTTTATCATCCCTGAGGAAGTAGTTGACACCATATATCCTCGGCTCTCTGGTTAATTCCTCGCCGAATTTAAAGTGTAGGTTTATGAAGTCCCCTGGTGATATTGAGAGGAAGTCCAGTATAGCAAATGGATTGAACTCTCTTTCGCCGGCCTTGCCGAGCACAGCCGTGGTTCTCTCGGATTCCAGTGATGCAGCCTTTGTGACTATTCCATGAACCCAGTTAAACGCCTCCTCCACAGGCACCCATGTATCTGAGTCTCTTCCGCCAAAGATCATACCGTGAACCGGTACACCAATAGGGTCATTTATCCTGGGGTCCACCTTACTCAGGTAGAATATACTGGTTGTGAACCTGGCGTTTGGATGAGATGGTGGTACAGGCTTACCCTTTTCATCCAGTTTACCCAGCCACCATTCGCCGGCATAGTTTATTCCCTTCCTGGGCTCACTAGTCTTGCCATTCCACCATACTTCACCGTCTTCTGTTAGAAGGACATTTGCAAATATGACCTCTGTATCCCTAGATGTAAGTATCCTATATATCTCGGGGTCATCCACGGGGTTGACTCCATCAATTATTCCAAACATGCCTACTTCAGGGTTCACTCCCCTTGCCTCACCATTAACGTTTCTTATTATTGCTAAATCATCCCCGACCACGGTATCAGCTATTAATGCTGTAGAGGTCTTACCGCATCCAGCTGGGAATGCGCCCGTGAAATATGATACTCTATCACCCGGCCCCTTGACTCCAACTATGAACATATGCTCGCAGAGCCATCCCTCCCTGTACCCCTGGTAGACGCAGAGCCTTAATGAGAGCTTCTTTAATCCCACTGTGTTTCCAGCATACTGGGTGTTAACGCTGTATGTCATATTCTCCAACAGATCCACGTAGATCCTTCTCTTCGACACATTCTTACTCCATCCATACTCGTTCAATTCTCCTGTACTATGGAGGAACCTCATGTATCTTAGTGACTCGCCTTTCTCAACAAATACATCGTAGCATACCCTGTAGAGTATATTCTCACTATGCATGACATACGCTGAATCAGTCACCTGAACACCGTAGAGTGTGAACGATGAATCTTTTGGACCGAAGCAGTAGAACCCTATATACATCTCCTTACCCTTCATTATACCCTTATATATCTCCCTAAGTTCCCTCAAGCCCTCCTCTCTATCCCTGGTATTAATCATCGAGATAGATGTACCACCCACAGTGAGAATCCTAGTATTCTCCCTATCCCTTGCTAAATCAAACACGCCATCGAAGTGAACCGTGTGGAGCGGATTGTATTTACTGGGTATCTCCTCTCCTTTCTCAATAGCCCGTCTCCTAATATACTCTAGATCCTCCTTTGTACCAGTGTTAACGAATATGGAGCTGGGCTCGAGAAGCTCCGCGACCTCTGTAATCCATTCAATGAGTTTTCTATTATTTATCCTCGAGATTCTCTCAATGGATTCTCTGCTAGCATATCTGGAGAGACGGGTAAGCATATCATCCATGTAAGTATCCATATATGTTCCCCGTATCATAATATATTTACAAAATTAATAAAACATCTGACCTCATCCCTGTCCTAAAGGGCGAGGCTTTCGGTTGTAACCCGTGTTCCCCTGGACTAGGAGATGAATAGTTTCGAGAGAGAGGATGCTATCTTATCAGCTATTCTAAGGGGCTCTGGCTCAGGGCTATATATACATACATGCCTTAAGACTCTTACTACCCTACCTAGATCTATTCCCACAGCCATTACCTGTATTATTCTCCACGCCGTCTCAATTGGGATAAGACTCTCATAATAATTCCTCACCACCCTAAACCTTTCCTCCCCATCTGGAAAATGCTTTAGCAATGCTGACCTAACTCTCTCAAGGTTTAAGGGATATAGTTGAACCGCTACAACGGGCTTCCCTGTTTCGCTGTGAAGTAGAAAGGGATCTACGACATCGAACCCTGCATAAGTTACGCCGTCAAGCATTATGAGTTCACCGTTTAGAAGCCCCGACATCTCCACTATCCTCTTATATGTTTCTCCACCGTCGACAAGTACTCTTGAAACAGCTATATCGAGAACTCTGAAACCACTGGTTTTAACCCCTACTATAAAGGTGTCTCCCCTCCCGCCCTTGAATTCGGGAGGGAAAAACCCGTCGTCATAGGCCTCTATGATACAACAGTGTTTAGTCATTATGAAACACTTGATGGCTATGCTTCAACATCCTTTAATGCATCCTTAATGACTGGGAGCATATCCTTTCTTATCTTTATTATCCTCGTGATACCATATTTGCCTCTATTAACCACCTCTGAGATAATCAGCCCCATCATATCTAGTTGTGAAATAATCTCACTGATCCTGCGCAGAGAGAGCGGCTCGTATTTAAGGTTCCTCATTATATTGGAGTATGCTGTATATACTTCCCCGGTTGTCGTGGATTCCTTGGCCTCAACAAGCTCCACTATCTTCTTCAACACGAGCTTCTGGTGAAGAGGTAGCGTGACGACGCTCTGGTATATCCTGCCCTCCTCGATCTCAAGGGTGGCTTTCTTCACATGCTCTATTGTAACCCTCTCAGCACCTTCTCTTTCAGCTATTTCACCGGACACTCTGAGTAAATCCAGCGCTCTCCTTGCATCTCCATGTTCTCTCGCAGCCAGGGCTGAACAGTATGATATCACACCATCCTCTATTACGCCCTGATTGAACGCTAGTTCAGCCCTCTGCTTCAATATGGTGAATAATTGCTCGGCATTATATGGCGGGAAAACCATCTCTATCTCCCCCATACTAGACCTAACCCTTGGATCAAGGTTCTCGACGAAGTTGACGTCGTTTGTTATACCGATCAAGACTATCTTAGCCTTGCTTAATTCCTCATTGGCTCTCACAAGCTTGTATATTAGATCATCTCCTTCACGCTTAACATAGTAATCCACCTCGTCTAAGACGATTATGTGGAGGCCTCCCCAGCTATCCAACGCATTAATATATCTTCTATATACTTCACTTATCGCTAGCCCGGTGTGGGGCACCCTTAACCCGATGCTTTGAGCTATACTAGCTATCACCCTATAGGTTGTGTCAAGCTTCCTCGTGTTAACATAAGCGTAGTCAAGCCTCTTATTCAATGATGATGCCTTCTCCTTGAGCTTGGATACGACATACTTCACCACAACGGTTTTACCAGTACCTGTTAAACCATAGATTAGGACATTACTGGGCCTCATACCCTGTGCAGAAACAAGAAGATGCTCTGCAAGCCTCCTGATCTCGTTTTCTCTATGGGGCAGAGTATCAGGTATGTAGTCTGGGTGGAGGACCTCTCTGTTCCTAAATATCCTTGATGCAAATCCTCGCTTCCTAATGAGCTCGTCGATGATATCAGCCAAGATACACACCCATAAGCTTTGATACGGTTAAACACTATAGCTATAAATAATACTAGACATCCCATATCTCCCTTCAAATATTTATTTTTTCCCTGAGAGCAACTGCCTAGGAAAATCTTAAAACCCCTTGAATCATTAATCTAAAAGCGGTGGGCCGGTAGCTCAGCCTGGAAGAGCGCTCGGTTGGCATCCGAGAGGTCCCGGGTTCAAGTCCCGGCCGGTCCACTTTTTTCCCAATAGTGGAAAAAATGAGTTGATATAATGGGCATTATCTTTAAAAATCGTTTAACGATTTCTAGAAATAGGTTTAGAAAAAAGTATAGAACATATATAGCTTTGGGTGTTTACTTATGAATAAGAAAATCAATATCCTGGAACACGAGTTAGTACCGAAGCATGAAACCCTAACACCAGAAGAGGCATATGAGGTATTGAAAAAGCTGGGTGTGGAGCCGTGGCAACTCCCGTGGATATCGATCAACGATCCAGTAATTAAAGCTATTGGTGCAAGGCCAGGCGATATTGTTAGAATAATAAGGAAGAGCCCTACAGCCGGAGAGTTCGTTACCTATAGGTATGTGATAGTTGATGTCACGAGGTGAATCCCTGATTGAATATTAGTAGTCAGGAAACACTGTCACCAGATGATTTATGGATTGTAATGAGAAAGTATTTCGAGGAAAAGGGGCTTGTTAGACAGCACCTGGATAGTTATGAGAGGTTTATAAAGGAGATCCTTCCATCCATCCTCGAGGAGTTCAAAGAAATAATAATAACGAATAAAATAAAACTCGTCATCGAGAAATACAGGATAGATTCTCCTAAATGGACCAGTGTAGAAGGGATAGAGGAGTCTAAAACCCCTATGGAGTGCCGCCTGAGGAATTTAACCTATGCTACCCCGATATATGTATCAGTAAGGATAGAGGATGAAAGCGGCTACACTAGGGAGCAGGAACTGAAGCTAATGGATCTACCCGTAATGTTGAAATCGAGCATCGACCCATTAAGTAAGCTAACACCACAGGAGCTTATCGAAAATGGAGAGGATCCCAGGGACCCAGGTGGCTACTTCATAATTAATGGAAGCGAGAAAGTTATAGTGGCCCAGGAGGATCTGGCAAGCAACAATATCATCGTCGATGTCATGCCGGAGGGAAGCAGCGTAACACATGTAGCTAAGGTAACCAGTGTGTCAAGAGGACGGAGGAGTCAACTAATTATTGAAAGGAGAAAGGATGGAGTCTTCTACGCTAGTTTCCAAGGACATAAGTTCCCAGCCCTTATACTGATGATCGCCCTGGGACTCGCCAGTGAGGCGGAAATACTATATTCCACTAGCCTGAAGCCGGAGATACAAACCTATCTACTCCCCTCCATACTCCAGGTACAGGAAATACTCCCCAAGCTGGAAATACCAGAGGGCGCTAGTGAGGAGGAGGTAAGGAGGCTCAAGGAGGAATACAGGAGGAAGGTTATAGAGGAGGCACTAGACTTCATTGCCTCGAAATTCATCATTGGGAGACCCAGGGAAGAGAGAATACTGAGAGCGGAGAGGCTCCTTGATGAAAGGCTTCTACCACATATAGGCATCGACTCTTCTCCTGAAACAAGGCTTAAGAAAGCCGTCTTCATAGGACAGATGATATCAAGGATAATAGAGCTGCAGCTAGATTATAGGGAGCCAGATGATAAAGACCATTATAGAAACAAGAGGCTGAAACTCGCCGGCGACATGCTTGCAGTGCTCCTAAGAGCTGCAATGATGGGTTTCGCTAGAGAGATAAAGGAAGGGATAGAAAAACAACTCGCTAAAACCAAGAAAATAGATTTAAAAATGGTGTTCAAGCCAAGCATAATAACGGATAGAATCCAACATGCGATGGCCACTGGAAACTGGCCCGGCGGCAGGACAGGTGTGAGCCAGCTACTTGATAGAACCAACATGCTGAGTACATTGAGCCACTTAAGGAGAGTTGTCTCCCCACTGGCAAGAGGGCAACCACATTTCGAGGCAAGAGAGCTACATGGAACGCAATGGGGTAGAATGTGCCCGTTTGAAACACCAGAGGGAGCTAACATAGGACTTGTTAAAAACCTGGCATTGATGACTAATGTTAGTGTCGGAATAGATGACAAGGAGATTGAAGCACTACTATACAGGATTGGTGTAGTACCTATCGTCTCAACGCGTACTATAGACGGGAAGATCCATAAGGGTCTCATAGATATGATTAGTGAGGATGTCTCTAAAGCCAGTGAAATAAGCGAGAAATACTCCGGATGGTGCAAGGTATTCCTGAATGGTAAACTAATAGGTTACCATAAGGATGGAGAGGAATTAGCAAGGACCATTAGATCGCTGAGGAGAAGCGGGAAAATAAGCAGCGAAGTCAATGTAGCTTACATAGGCAATAAATATATCAAGGAAGTAGTGGTAAACACTGATTCCGGAAGGATACGGAGACCATTAATAGTTATTGAAAACGGAGTACCCAAGCTGACAAGAGAGCATGTTAAATTACTCAGTGAAGGAAAACTGACCTTCGAAGACCTCGTCAAGCAAGGTATAGTAGAGTACCTGGATCCAGATGAAGAGGAAAACGCCTATATAGCGCTGCAACCCAGTGATGTCACGGCTGAACATACACACCTGGAAATATGGATACCCGCGATACTTGGAATAACCGCCTCGATTATACCATACCCAGAGCACAACCAGAGTCCTAGAAACATGTATCAGTCGGCAATGGCTAAGCAAAGCCTTGGATTATACGCGGCGAACTTCCAGAGAAGAATGGATACAAGAGGACACTTCCTACACTATCCCCAGAGACCACTGGTAGAGACACGAATGATGAATGTGATAGGCTATAATGAGAGGCCAGCTGGGCAAAACATGGTTGTCGCTGTCTTAACGTACACCGGATACAACATGGAGGATGCATTGATAATGAATAGGAGTAGTGTTGAAAGGGGATTAGCAAGGTCCACGTTCTTCAGGCTATACACGACCGTTGAGTACAAGTATCCTGGAGGAATACAGGATGAGATAACTATTCCATCAACCAATGTAAGGGGATATAGGGGGCAGAAGGCGTATGAGAAACTAGAGGAAGACGGGATCGTGGCCCCTGAAACACAGGTGTCAGGCGGGGATGTATTAATAGGTAAGGTCAGCCCTCCTAGATTCCTCAGTACCCAGGAATACGAAGCAGGGGGACTCACACGTCAGGATACAAGTATAGTCATGAGGCATGAGGAAAAAGGTATAGTTGACACCGTTTTAATCACAATGGATAGCGAGGGGAATAAGCTAATAAAGGTTAGGGTAAGGGATCTCAGGATACCGGAGCTAGGAGATAAGTTTGCATCCAGGCACGGGCAGAAGGGAGTACTCGGCTTGCTGCTACCACAATACGATATGCCTTTCACGGAGGAAGGCATAACGCCGGACCTGATAATTAATCCACATGCATTCCCAAGCAGAATGACCGTAGCCCAGTTGATGGAGAGCATAGCTGGGAAAGCAGCAGCCCTCGAGGGACGCATCATTGATGGAACCCCCTTCTATAAGACCCCTATAGAAGACCTCCAGATAATACTGAGGAGACATGGTTATCCGTATACAGGCGAGGAGGCAATGTACGATGGCCGCACAGGGGAGCTAATCAAGACACCGGTGTTTATAGGTATAGTATATTATCAGAAACTACACCACATGGCAAGCGATAAAATACATGCCAGAGCCAGGGGGCCAGTCCAAATACTAACCAGGCAACCCACTGAAGGCCGTTCAAGGGCCGGTGGATTAAGATGGGGTGAGATGGAGGTTGACTGCCTTATTGGGCACGGTTCTGCATTGTTACTCAAGGAGGCTATGACGGATAGAAGTGACTCAACTATAATTTATGTATGCGAGCTATGCGGCTCGATGGGTTGGTATGATAGAAACAAAGGTAAATTCGTGTGCCCAATACATAAGGAGAAAGGAGTATTGAAACCCGTTGAGGTCTCATACGCGTTTAAACTACTGCTTCAGGAGTTAATGAGCATGGGCATAAGGCCTCGTCTACTAATTGAGGACATTACAAGGGGTGGTGGTAAGTGAGCTCAAAGATAGTTACCAATAGGATATCACGTATAAAATTCGGGATACTCTCGCCAGACGAGATAAGGAAGATGAGTGTTACCCAGATTTTCTCCTCCGAGGTATATGATAACGATGGCTCCCCTATAGATGGCGGCGTAATGGATAGGAGACTAGGAGCTATCGAGCCCGGTGAAACATGTCCAATCTGCGGTAATACAAGGGATTCATGCCCAGGTCACTTCGGACATATAGAGCTAGCTAAACCCGTTATACACGCTGGATTTGCAAAGCAGATACTTATATATTTGAAGGCGACATGTAGAAACTGCGGGAGACTCAAGATACCGGAGGAGGAGAAGGGCGAGTACTTGAGGTTGTTAAGCGATCTCCAGGAACTCGGAGCGCCCTACTTAATTAAGAGGTTCCACGAATACATTAGGCGGAGGGCGAGCACAGCGGATACATGTCCACATTGCGGTGCCAAGCAGTACAAGGTAAAGTTGGAGAAGCCCCACACATTCTATGAACAAACCGAGAGAGGGCTCTTAAAGCTAACACCAAGCGAGGTGCGTGGAAGACTCGAGAAGATACCGAATGACGATGTGAAACTACTTGGCGGAGACCCGAATGATACCAGACCCGAATGGATGGTTCTAACAGTACTACCAGTACCCCCTAGAAGCGTGAGACCATCAGTACTCTTAGAGACAGGCATAAGAAGCGAGGACGACTTAACACATAAGCTTGTTGACATAGTAAGGATAAATAACAGGCTCAGGGAGCATGTTGAGGGGGGAGCACCAAGCGCGATCATAGAGGATGAATGGGAACTACTTCAATACCATATAACCACGTACTTTGACAACGAGGCCCCAGGATTACCGGTTGCTAAGCATAGAAGTGGAAAGACATTGAAGGGTATAGCACAGAGGCTGAAGGGCAAGGAGGGAAGGTTCAGGAATAACTTAAGAGGTAAGAGAGTAGATTTCTCGGCTAGAACCGTTATAAGTCCCGATCCAAGCCTAAGCATAAACGAGGTCGGCGTTCCCGAGGACGTTGCCAAGATACTCACAATACCGGAGAGGGTGACGCCGTGGAACATCGAGGAAATGCGTAAGCTGGTGTTGAATGGACCAGAGAAATGGCCTGGAGCAAACTACATAGTGAGACCGGATGGGAGGAAAATAAGCCTGAAATTCGTGGATAGGAAGGCAGCTGCTGAATCACTGGAGTCGGGCTTCATAGTAGAGAGGCATTTAATGGATGGAGATATAGTATTGTTCAATAGGCAGCCATCATTACATAGGATATCTGTTATGGCTCATGTTGTAAGGGTCTTACCATATAAGACGTTCAGGCTGAACCTACTCGTGTGCCCACCATACAATGCCGATTTCGATGGAGATGAGATGAACCTACATGTACCTCAAAGCGAGGAGGCCAGGGCTGAGGCAAGGCTACTAATGTTGGTTGAGAGACATATTCTCACACCACGTTACGGAGGCCCTATAATAGGTGGTCTACAAGACTATATAAGTGGAGCATATATCCTCACCAGCAAGACCACACTGCTGGATAAAGACGATGTAGTAGACCTACTCTCTTCGACAGGTTATAAGGGCGAGTTACCTGAGCCTGCAATCTTAAAGCCCCGCGCTCTCTGGACCGGTAAACAGCTTGTCTCCTTATTCCTCCCAAAGGACTTCAACTACAAGAGGAACTCGAAGATCGGGAGCGCTGCAGCATTAAGGTGTATTGATGAGGATTGCCCCCACGACAGCCTCGTAATAATCAGGAACGGCGTACTGCTTGAGGGCGTACTGGATAAGGCGAGTATTGGGAGGGAGGAGCCAGAGAGTCTAGTTCACTGGCTTATAAAGGAGTATGGTGAAGACTACGGGAGAATGTTCATGGATAGAGTCTATAAGATGTTTATAAGGATGTCGGAGAAATACGGCTTAACGATGAGCTATACTCATTTAACGCTTCCAGAGGAGGCTAGGAACCGGTTAAGCGAGATAATAGCTGGGAAGAAAAAGGAGGTTGAAGAACTAATATCCAAGTATAGGAGAGGAGAGCTACTGGCAAGGCCAGGTAAGACAGTTGAGGAGACACTGGAAGATGAAATAATTGATATATTATCCAAGAAGCTACTTGACAGTGTTGCCGAGGTAATAACACCATACTTTACACTAGTCAACCCCGTTGTAATCATGGCTAGAACTGGTGCGAGAGGAAACCCAGTCAATCTGACCCAGATGGCCGCCCTACTTGGACAGCAGACAGTAAGAGGAAAGCGCCTTACAAGGGGCTACCTTGGGAGAGCACTATCCCACTTCAAGCCAGAAGACCTGGGTCCGGAGGCAAGGGGTTTCATAGCAAGCGGGTTTGTACATGGATTAAACCCTGTTGAAATGTTCTTCCATGCCGCGGCTGGTAGAGAGGGGCTGATAGATACGGCTGTCAGGACAAGCCAGTCTGGATACATGCAGAGGCGTTTAATAAACGCGTTACAAGACCTAAGGGTGGAGTATGATGGAAGTGTACGTCTTACCACAGGTGAGATAGTCCAGCTACTCTATGGTGAAGATGGTGTTGACCCGATGAAGAGCGACCATGGTAAATCCGTTAACGTAGATAGAGTCATTGAGAAAATATTTGGAGGTGGACTATAAGATGCAGGGTTTAACTATAGAGGAAATCCAACAGCTCCTCGAGGAGAGACTGAAGGGGAACGTTAGCCAGCAGGTATATGAGGAAGTACGTAATAAATTACTGAACATAGCTGGGAAGATCGTGATAACTAGGGAAACCGTAGAAAGATTCATAGAACATATAATCGAGAGATATCATTCCTCGTTGATAGAGCCAGGCGAGGCTGTGGGAACTATTGCCGCCCAAAGCCTTGGAGAGCCATCAACACAGATGACATTAAGGGTATTCCACTATGCCGGTGTACGTGAATACAACGTAACCCTCGGTCTCCCCAGGCTCATAGAGATAGTTGACGCCAGGAAAAAGCCTGAAACACCTATCATGGAGATATATCTAGTGGATGAATATAGGAGAAGCGAGGAGAAGGCTAGGGAGATAGCTAGAAAAATAGAGTCAACATACCTAGAGAACATCACCAGGGAACTAGATATCGACCTCATAGAAGGTGTGACGAGGGTACGTCTGGATCCCGAGATGCTGGAGGATAAGGGGTTAAGTGTCGAGGTGATCATTAAGAAGTTGAAGGAGCTAGATGTGGGCGAGGTTTCAAGAGGAGATGACCCATACGAGGTAATAATATCGCTTAGAGAGGAATACCTCGACTACAGTAAGCTAGAGAAGCTGAGAAGCAAACTTCTCGGTCTGCATTTGAAGGGTATAAAGGAGATACGTAAGGTAATAATCCAGAAACGCGGCGACGAGTACGTGATAATATCTGAGGGAAGCAACCTTGAGGAAATAATGAGGATAGAAGGCGTGGACTGGAGGAGAGTGTATACTAATAATATACATGAGATAGAAAGAGTGCTCGGCATAGAGGCCGCTAGGCAAGCTATAATCAAGGAGATCAAAGAGATACTTGATGACCAGGGTCTAGACGTAGATATAAGGCATATAATGCTTCTAGCCGATATGATGACGTGGACCGGGCATGTGAGGCAGATTGGTAGAATGGGTGTTGCCGGTGAAAAGCCAAGCGTACTGGCCAGGGCTACATTCGAGATGACTGTTCAAAAGCTCCTAGAATCAGCAGCCACTAGTGAGGAAGACCGTTTATATGGCGTTACAGAAAATATTATAATAGGTCAAACAATACCTGTAGGAACTGGTATGGTTCAGATTTATATGACTCCAAGCCTATTAAAGACCGAGGCTGGCAACAAAGGTGATAGGAATGAGTAGCCAGGTTGACCTGCTTAAAGCGATAAGAACGACTGCTGATACAGGGCAAATAGTGTATGGAAGTAGGCAAGTCAAGAGACTAGTTCTTCACGGGAAGGCTAAAGCAGTAATCATAGCATCCAACGCTTCCCCGGAGATAAAAAGGGATCTAATATATTATGCGAAGCTAAGCAATATCCCCGTTATAATGTTCCCTGGAACAAGCATAGAGCTAGGTACCCTTTTGGGACGTCCCCATAGCATTACCTCAATAGCTGTGATCGATCCGGGGCAATCAAACATACTTGACTTCGCTGGAGAGGTGTAGAAGTAGATGAGTGACGAGAAGCCACAGGTGAAGATAACGCCTGAGGAATTCCGCTATATGACGTTATTAAACGAGCTCACAGGTGCTGTAGTAAGGGATTGCATTATTGAGGAGGATAACAACAGAGTGATCTTCCTAGTAAACCCAGAGGATGTGGGAAAGGCGATAGGACCCAAAGGCTTCTTCGTCCAGAGGCTGAGGAAGATACTTAATAAAAACATAGAGATAGTTGGCTACAGTAATAACCTCGAGGAGCAAGTCAGATATGCGTTATCACCAGCCAGGATAAAGGAGATAAAGCTCTCAACGAGACCTGATGGTAGCAAGATCCTCTACGTGGCAGTGGATCCATCTGATAAAGGGATAGCCATCGGTAAAAACGGTAAAAACGTTCAGAGGGCTAAACTTATTTTAAAAAGGCATTTTAATATAGATTCAGTGATTATCGCGTAACACGGTTAAGTGAGGGGAGAAGATGCCCGGTAAAAAAGGCCCAAGCGGGTTGTATGCAGCTAGGAAACTGGAAGAGAAGAGATTGAAATTCAGGTGGAGTCAGCGTGACTTCAAGAAGAGAATGCTCAGGAAAATGGGTAAGCTAAGGGATCCATTGGAAGGAGCACCCATGGCCAGAGGAATAGTCTTGGAGAAGGTTGGCATAGAGTCACGTAAGCCGAACTCAGCTGTAAGAAAATGTGTAAGGGTGCAACTAGTTAAAAACGGTAAGGTGGTGACAGCATTCGTGCCATGGGATGGCGGAGTAAACTATATAGATGAACACGATGAGGTAATAATAGAAGGTATCGGTGGCCCTCTAGGAGGATCGCTAGGAGACATCCCAGGCGTAAGATATAAGGTGGTAATGGTTAACGGTGTCTCGCTTAAAGCTTTATGGCTTGGAAAAAAGCAGAAGCCTGTGAGATAATGCTATAGGTTTTAAACTCATGCCCTGATATCGGATAATGAAGGTGTTTATGTATGAGTGAGATGCAGACCAGGGAGATGTTGATTGGCGAAATAAAGTTATTCAATAAATGGAGCTACGACTTTATAGAGGTAAGAGACCCTAGCTTGAAAAAATATATTTGCCTAAAACCAGTTTACCTACCCCACTCCGGCGGCAGACATGAGCATAAACGCTTTGGAAAAGCACTAGTACCCATCGTCGAGAGGCTAATAAACAATGTAATGCGACCAGGTAGAAACATGGGTAAGAAGCACCTCGCATACAACATTGTGAAGAAATCATTCGAACTCATATATCTGAAAACAGGTGAAAACCCATTACAAGTACTAGTGAGGGCAATAGAGAACGCGGCCCCTAGAGAGGAGACCACTAGGATAATGTATGGTGGAATAACATACCATGTCTCAGTTGATATAGCGCCTTTAAGGAGAATTGATCTAGCACTAAGACATCTAACCGAGGGAGCTAGGTTAAAGGCTTTCCACAACCCCATATCCATAGAGGAGGCATTAGCGGAGGAAATAGCGTCGGCTGCATCAAATGATCCAAAGAGCTATGCTGTTCAGAAGAAGGAGGAAATCGAGAGGATAGCGTTAAGCAGTAGATAGCGTTTTTAAATTATCACTCAGATACCTCCTCTATCTCCTATATAAACAAGGACGGAGATAATTACTGGCAGGGAGAAATACTTTATAAACACCCTGAAAGTTATTAAACTAGTTGGACATGTTAATGTAGATAAGAAAGGTGATGAACGTGAGCACGCCTCAGAAACCACATTTAAACATAGTGATAATTGGGCACGTAGACCATGGAAAAAGCACTATGACAGGGCATATACTCTATCGTCTAGGCTACTTCGATGAAAAAACCGTGAAGATGATCGAGGAAGAAGCAAAGAAAATGGGTAAGGAGAGCTTCAAGTTTGCCTGGTTACTCGATAGAATGAAGGAAGAGCGTGAACGCGGTGTCACTATTTCACTATCATACATGAAGTTCGAGACCAAGAAATACTTCTTCACCATCATAGATGCACCCGGTCACCGAGACTTCGTTAAAAACATGATCACCGGCGCAAGCCAGGCCGATGCAGCCATCCTAGTTATAAGCGCCAGAAAAGGAGAGTTCGAGGCTGGAATGAGTGCCGAGGGCCAGACCCGTGAGCACGCCATACTAGCTAGGACCATGGGTATAAACCAGCTAATTGTGGCCATAAACAAGATGGATGCAACCGAGCCACCGTACAGTGAGAAGAGGTACAACGAGATTAAGGAGATCCTGGGTAAATTCCTGAAGGGACTGGGCTACGATATATCCAAGATACCATTCATCCCGGTGTCAGCGTGGACAGGTGAAAACCTGATTGAACGTTCGCCCAACATGCCGTGGTATAATGGTCCAACACTAGTAGAGGCATTGGACTTATTAACGGTGCCGCCCAAGCCACTTGATAAACCACTTAGAATACCGATACAAGATGTATACAGCATCTCCGGTGTTGGTGTCGTACCTGTTGGAAGGGTTGAAACCGGTGTACTTAAAGTAGGCGATAAAGTAGTATTCATGCCGCCAGGACTAATCGGTGAAGTCAAGAGTATAGAGACTCATCACGCTAAGATCGAGAAAGCAGAGCCCGGTGACAACATCGGGTTCAATGTAAAGGGTGTAGAGAAGAAGGATATTAAGCGCGGCGATGTGGCTGGATCCCTTGATGTTCCCCCAACAGTTGCCGATGAATTCACCGCGAGAATAATGATAATGTGGCATCCAACAGCAATAGCCGTGGGATACACGCCAGTAATACATGTCCACACAGCCAGCGTGGCATGCAGGATAACCGAGATAATTTCAAAGATCGACCCTAGGACAGGTAAGGAGGTTGAGAAGAACCCACAGTTCCTGAAGCAGGGAGACATAGCTATAGTTAAATTCAAACCGATAAAGCCACTTGTAGTAGAGAAATACGCTGACTTCCCAGCTCTTGGAAGATTCGCTATGAGAGACATGGGTAAGACAATCGGTATTGGACAGGTACTCGAGATCAAGCCAGCACAAGTCAATATCAAGAAATAGTTTTTTAAACCCGAATTCTACACATTACGTTTCCAAGTATGCTTACAGGTATAAGGTTGGTCACGATGTCCGCAACAAGGATGGTTAAAATAAAGATCTGGAGCACCAATGTAAAAGTACTAGACGACTTCGTGGGTAAGATAACAGATATAGTGAAGAAGACAGGTGTTAAAATGAATGGCCCAATACCACTGCCAACTAAAAAACTAAGAATCAGGACAATGAAGCTACCGCATGGAGAGGGAAAGAAAAAGTATGAGAAATGGGAGATGAGGATACATAAGAGGCTACTATACATAGCCGAGGATGAAAGAGTAATGAAGCAGTTGATAAGGGTTAGGATTCCCCCTGAGATATGGATGGAGATAGAGATATAGTTTTAAACAGCCCGATGTTTTAATAAAGTGGTTCAACCCATCATCCTGTGAACTCAATTTCCTCCTGTTAAGAAATATAAGCCTGAAACACTTTTATCATAGATATGAGCCGGGGTGCCCGAGCGGTCCAAGGGGCTGGCCTGGAGAGCCAGTGCCCCGAAAGGGGCGCGCGGGTTCAAATCCCGCCCCCGGCGCCTCGGTATGTTGTTTCTGCTTTCATATAGGTTTACTATTAAATTCTTTTATTGAAGTAATGTAATTGCGTGCATAAACCTGTTCATAAAGCACTCAAGATGTGATGTCACCTTGAACGCCCTCAAGCCGTATGCAAGCCCAAAGGGGATACAAGGGGAACAAAAACGAGGGGATGAAACCAATTTATATAAACCTATATGAGACCTGAACCCCTCTAACTCGAGGGAAAAGTGTTTTAAAGCTAAGCTTTAAAAACCGTTATCAGTTAATTATGTTGAGTAGTTATGTATATGCTTATCGAGTTAAGTCCGGTGAAAGAATTGAGTGAGAGGGAGAGTTTTAGACAGATAGTTAGAATGCTGGAAACCGATGTCGATGGAGAGCTTCCATTAGTTTACGGTCTCTCAGAAGTAAAGGGCTTGGGCTATACATTTAGTCTAGCAATATGTAGAATACTAGGGTTGAACCCTGAACAACGCGTTGGTTTCCTAAGCGATGACGTGGTTAAGAGTATCGAAGAGGTTGTACGCAACCCTGGGAAATACGGTATTCCATCATGGATCTATAATAGGCAGAAGGATTACACAACAGGCCAGAATCTTCACTTAACTGGTGCAAACCTAGTATACTATGTGAAGGAAGATATTGAAAGGGAGAAACGCGTAAAGAGCTGGCGCGGTATAAGGCATGCCCTGGGCTTGAAAGTTAGGGGCCAGAGAACTAGGACAACAGGTAGAACAGGTGTAACCGTGGGTGTGAGGAAGAAGAAAGCCACCCAGCAACAGCAAAGCAAGAAGACAGAGGGGTGAGTTAGATGGGCGACCCACACAAACCAAGGAAATCTTATGAGGGTCCCCGGCATCCATGGCGTCGCGATATATTAATGTACGAAATGAAGCTGATGGGTACCTATGGGTTAAGGAATAAAAGAGAACTATGGAAGACCGCGACCATGGTGAGGTATTATAGGCACAGAGCGAGATCCCTATTAGCAACGCCTCCTGAAATCCGTGAGAAGGAAGAGAAAGCCCTTTTAAACAGGTTGATAAAATTAGGGCTACTTAAGGAAGGAGCCAGGCTGGATGATGTGTTAAACTTGAAAATAGAGGATCTACTGGAGAGAAGGCTTCAGACCATAGTGTATAAGAAGGGGTTAGCAAAGACCCTTCATGAAGCCAGACAATTAATTGTCCACGGACACATAGCAATAGGGGGTAGAAGAGTGAGGTCGCCTGGCCGAATAGTCACAGTTGATGAGGAGCCATTGGTTGATTACTACCCATTCAGTCCATTAAAGCAGAGAATAAGCCAAGAAGCACAGGCATAGAGGTGATTGAACGGTGGCTTTCTCAATGAGAGAGTTAAAGTGGGGCGTAGCACATATATACAGCAGCCCCAACAACACAATAATACATATAACAGATATAAGCGGAGCGGAAACTGTGAGCAGGATAAGCGGTGGAATGGTTGTAAAGGCAGATAGAGAGAAGCCAAGCCCTTATGCGGCAATGATGGCCGCGGCAAGGGCTGCAACCCAAGCGATGGATAAAGGTATCACCGCGCTACATATAAAAGTAAGAGCACCAGGAGGCCACGGACCTAAGACTCCTGGGCCAGGTGCTCAAGCAGCTATTAGAGCTCTGGCCAGAGCGGGTTTCATTATTGGTAGAATAGAGGATGTGACACCAATACCACATGATACCACAAGAAGGCCTGGCGGTAGGAGAGGTAGGAGGCTATAGAAGGGCAGAAACGGGTGTTTTCCAGCTTGCATATTGATATACTTGAGAAAACCCCCTCTACTATTAAGCTATATTTAAGGGATGTGCCATTACACCTCGTTAATTCGCTGAGAAGAACAATACTATCGGAAGTCCCTACAATGGCTGTGGACTACGTGGCTATAACGGAAAACTCAAGTGTCTTCTATGATGAATACATATCGCATAGGCTTGGATTAATACCATTAAAAAGCAATGAAGCATTAAACAAGTATAAGCCTCCCGAGGAGTGTGCAGAGGCCGGTGATAGAGGAATATTCTCGCAGGATTGCTTCGTAACCCTAAGGCTGGAGGCAAGCGGGCCTGAGAAGGATGTTTTAACAGTGTATAGTAGAGACCTTGTTAGCAGTGACCCAGATGTTGTACCAGTCTACGGTGAAATACCGATATTGAAGCTTATCAAGGATCAGAGCATAAGGCTTGAGGCATATGCCAGGCTTGGAAGGGGAAAAGAGCATATAAAATGGAGCCCAGTCTCCACCGCTGCGCATAAATATGTTCCAGTGATAACCCTCGATAGTGAGAAATGTAAGGGGGCCGAGTGTTCTAGATGTGTTAATGCATGCCCGAAGAATATATTTGAGGCAGGCAACAACTCGGTAAGGGTTAAAGAGGATAAAATACTTGAATGTACATTCTGCAGGCTATGTGAAAACATATGCCCCACCCAAGCCGTGAAGGTATCATGGAGGGAGAACGAGTATATATTATATCTAGAGCTAACAGGAGCTCTGAATGCTAGAAATATTTTAATAGAGGCAATAAACATTCTAAGTAGAAAACTAGATGCTTTCATAGATGAGTTGAGAAGGAATGGTGTCGCTGTATGAGCAGGCTGAGGAAAACAAATATAGTTTTAAGGAAAGTGATAGAGGAGTTGAGGAAGCAAGCCTCTATAAATAACGCACCAATATGGAGTAGTATAGCTGAGGAATTATCCAAGCCAACCCGTAGAAGGAGGGCTGTGAATATCAGTAGGATAAATAGATACAGTAAGCCCGGGGACGTTGTAGTAGTGCCTGGAAAAGTACTTGGTGCAGGTAATATAGATCACCCGGTTACTGTGGCAGCATTCGGATTCTCAAGGACAGCACTTGAGAAAATAGTGAAGAGTGGTGGAAGAGCAATATTTATCCCCGACCTTGTTAAGGAGAACCCTACCGGAAGCAACATCAAGATAATTGGGTGAGCTTGATGAGTGAGGAGAAAGTACTCTACATAGATGCATCGAACCAGATATTGGGGCGTTTAGCGAGTATTATTGCTAAGAAGTTGCTCGAGGGATATAGAGTCATAGTGGTTAATGCTGAGAAAGCCGTGGTAAGTGGTGAGAAAAACAGGGTGTTAGAGGGCTATAAGATATTATTTAGGGTTAAAACCCACTACAATCCAGAGACCAAGGGAGTCAGGAGGCCTAGAACCCCGGCCAATATCTTTAAGAGGACTGTGAGAGGAATGTTACCGATAGATAAGCCGAAGGGAAGAGATGCTTTTAGGAGGCTCAGAGTATACATAGGTGTGCCAAGCAACATGAAGAATATTGCCTTCATACAGTTCCCCGAAGCCTCAGTCTCCAGGCTCCGTAATAGATATGTTTACTTAGAGGAGGTGGCGAAAGCCGTAGGGTGGAGGGGTGTTAGGAAGTGAGCCAGACACTCAGTGATAAGATAAAAATAGTTGTTTCATCAGGCAAGAGAAAAACAAGCATTGCTAGGGCTGTGATAAAACCCGGGATTGGAAGAGTATGGATAAACAACGTACCAGTAGAGTTCATCCAATTCGAGCTAGCCAAGATGAAGATACTGGAGCCACTATTACTAATAGGCGACCTAGCAAAAACAGTAGATATAAGGGTTAATGTACACGGCGGAGGCTACATGAGTCAGGCCGAGGCTGTTAGAATAGCTATTGCAAGGGGACTAGTCGAGTTCTTTAACAGTGATGAGGTGAAATCCCTATTTAAAGAATATGATAGGCACATGCTAAGCGGTGATCCACGTCAGACAGAGCCTAAGAAATGGGGTAGATATAGTGCTAGAAGGAGATGGCAGAAGAGCTATAGGTAGGTGGGATCTTGTTATTCCCGGTTAGATGTTTCACCTGTGGTAAACCCATTGGGCACTTATGGGAGGAGTATATTAAAAGAGTTGAGAACGGTGAGAACCCGGCTAAAGTATTAGATGATCTCGGTGTGAAAAGGTATTGTTGCAGGAGAATGTTTTTATCATACACGGATATATCAAAGGAGATATTATATTTCCCTAAGATCTCGTAGGAGGTGGTAGTGAATGAGCGATATACCTGAAGGAGAGGCACCTGTTTCAAAACCCGAGAGCGGAGTAATTGAGCTACTCGTACCAATTGAGAAATACTTATCAGCCGGTGTGCACATAGGCACCCATATATGCACGAAGTTCATGGAGCCATTCGTGTACAGGGTTAGATCCGATGGATTATATATACTGGACGTAAGGAAAATAGATGACAGACTGAGGATAGCTGGAAAATTCCTCGCTAGATATCAGCCCGAGAAAATAGCCGTTGTCTCAGTAAGACAGTATGGGAGGAAGCCGGTTCAGAAGATGTGTCAGTATGTAGGATGTAAGCCATTCGTAGGTAGATTCTTACCGGGAACCTTCACTAATCCAAGTCTTAAGATATACTTCGAACCAGATGTAGTAGTGATCACTGATACAAGGTCTGATATGCAAGCCCTTAAGGAGGCCGCTGAAACAGGTATACCGATAGTAGCCTTAGCAGATACCGACAACAGGGTTGACTATGTAGACCTCATAATACCCGGGAACAATAAGGGTAGGAAGAGCCTGGCCCTAATATACTGGATACTAACGCGTCAAATACTGCGTGAGAAAGGTGTTATACCACCGAACGCTGAACTACCTGAGCAGCCTACCGATTTCGAGGCATCCCTCTAAATTTTTCGCAGGCATCCAGGACCATATTTCTAGGCTTATTCCATAATGCTTCAAGGTATTTAACTCGTAGTTAACAGTTATTATTCAAGGGGAGCAGGTTGAAGAAGAGGAGTCCTATAGTAGCCGGGTATTTTTACCCTGATAAACCTGGGGAGTTAAGAAGCGTGATAGAGTGGTCTTTCAAACATGGGATCGGACCCGGGAAGCCACCGAGTCCCTCAGATATCCAGGCCACGAATTCAATAGGCTATGTAGCCCCTCATGCAGGCTATATTTACAGCGGCCCTGTAGCTGCACACGTCTACTTTGATATGGCTTTAAATAAGAAGCCTGATACCATAGTGATACTTGGTACAAATCACACAGGCCTTGGAAGACCTGTTTCAGTGTATCCTGAGGGAGTATGGGAGACCCCCCTTGGAGACCTTGTTGTAGACAGTGAGATTGGAAGACTTATTGTGGAGAACAGTGAAATCGCTGAGTTCGATGAATATGCTCATTTAGAGGAGCACTCAATTGAGGTCCAACTGCCATTTATAGTGTACATCTATGGCGAGGATGTGAAAATAACCCCGATAGTTATAGGTATCCATACACCAGATATAGCAAGAGACCTAGCGAAGTCGATATATGAAGCATCCATGTCAACCGGTAAGAGAATAATAGTGATAGCAAGCAGCGACTTCAATCATTACGAACCCCATGAAGAGACAAGCAGGAAGGATTCAATGGCCATAGATAGAATACTCAAACTCGACACAGATGGATTATACAATGTGATACTGCATAACGACATAAGTATCTGTGGACCAGGAGGAATAATGACCCTCATGGAATACACTAAAAAATTGGGAGGAAAAGCCCAGCTATTGAAATACGCGACAAGTGGTGATACCTCCGGGGATTATTCACACGTAGTTGGCTACGCTGCTTTAAAGTTTTATATTTAGTGAGTGCTAAGCTAATATGCCGGCTTATATATTTAAGGAAGGTTGTATTAAGCATGGATGAGATACAGAATAGGAAACTACACCATATAAGGTTAGCACTGGATCCCAGGGTCGACTTCAAAGACCATTGTAGTGAGATATATAGAGAGATACAGCTCGTGCATCAAGCTTTACCTGGATTAGACTTCGATGAAGTGGATGTGAAGCAAGTGTTTTTAGGCTACAGGCTAGAAGCCCCTATAATGATAACTGGTATGACGGGAGGGCATCCATCACTAGTCAGCATAAATAAAATGCTTGCAACTCTTGCAGAGAAGAAGCGAGTAGCCATAGGTGTCGGTAGCCAGAGAGCCATTGTTAAAAGCAACTTCAGCGAGGATGTCGTGGCAAGCTATAGGATCGTAAGGGAGACAGCTAGAAGTGTACCGGTAATAGGCAATATAGGTTTAAACACCCTGAGAGACATCGACACTGATACAGTCATAAGGCTAGTTGAAGTAATAGATGCCGATGCCATAGCAATACACTTGAACCCAGCACAAGAAGTAATACAGCCTGAAGGAGACACCCGTTTCAGCTTAGATGTGATTGATAAAGTCAAGGAATTAGTTGCATCTCTCCGTAAACCCGTTATAATCAAGGAGGTTGGGAACGGGTTATCCATGGAGACGGTGAGGGTATTCCATAATATAGGGGTGAAAATATATGATACGGCCGGCGCATGCGGTACAAACTGGGCTCTCGTTGAAACGCTTAGAAATCAACCAGGGTCATCACGCTATGAATGCGGGCTGAAGCTATCCGAGTGGGGGATACCAACACCGCTCTCAGTAATAGAGACAAGGTATGTTGCCGAAGACTCATTCATTATCGCGAGCGGCGGCGTATGGGACGGCTTTAAGGCAGCTGTGAATATAGCGATTGGTGCAGACATGGTTGGAGTAGCTAAACCCATTCTTAAGAATATACTTGACAACGGGCTGGAACGTGCCGAGGCATATCTAGACAACTATATCTTCGAGTTAAAGACTGCGATGTTCCTCAGCGGTGCCAGGAATATTGGTGAATTAAGGAGCAAGCCTATTATCCTCGGGCAGAAAATAGTAAACACGATGCTCCAGAGGGGAATAAATCCCCATACCTACCTTAACAACACGAGGAGAATGAAGTGAGCGAATACTCTTTCCCACAGTTATTCATAGAGGACGTCGACTCCGAGAGAATAATCTGCCTCAAGAACTCGGAGTACGCTTGGGCAAGCATCCCTGAGAAGAATAATTGTACAAAGTACTATGGTAGCATACCATACGAGGAGATACTGAAGTACATAGACTTGGAAAAAGCCATTTTGAAGAGGAGTACAATATTATTCAACACTGGAGAGCCGTCTAAAGCACTGTTTTTCTCCGAGAATACACAGCTATGCCTGCAGGAAGCGAAGGGTAGGAGAGTATTTTATATAGGGAGCATGAAGCACGTTAGAAAAAACGATTTAATAGCATACATTGTCACCAGGAAAAACGAGGTCAGAAACATTTATTCTACTTGTGAAGGATTTATACTAGCAGTCATCGATTTAACCTGGGAGAGGCCTGAGAGAATCATAGTGGTGGTGGCGATTGAGCAGCCAAGAGAAATCATTATTAGATAGGGTGAGAGAAACCGCTTTCAAACACGCATTGGTAAACGCTGTAAAACACGAGGGTAAAGCCGATTTTAAAGCGGTGGTTTCAAAGGTTATCGGGGAAATCCCAGAGATACGTAGCAGAATCAAAGAATTCATCGACTTGATAAAGGGCACCATAGAGGAAGTAAACAAGTTAAGCATCGAAGACCAGTTGAAAATAATCAGAGAGAACTGGCCAGAACTACTGGAGGAGAAGAGGGAAGCCAAGGAGAAGGAGCTGCCCCCATTACCCAATGCCGAGAAAGGTAAAGTGGTAACCAGGTTTGCACCTAACCCAGATTACACAATTCACCTTGGAAACGCTAGGCCAGCGCTGTTAAGCTACTGGTATGCTGAATTATATAATGGAGCGATGATACTTCGTTTCGAGGACACCGACCCAAGGATAAAATCACCTTACCCAGAAGCATATACAATGATAAAGGACGCATTGAAATGGCTTGGAGTAAAATGG
Source organism: Desulfurococcus amylolyticus Z-533 (assembly GCF_000513855.1). Classification (NCBI taxonomy): domain Archaea; kingdom Thermoproteati; phylum Thermoproteota; class Thermoprotei; order Desulfurococcales; family Desulfurococcaceae; genus Desulfurococcus; species Desulfurococcus amylolyticus. The sequence continues at coordinate 93,956 of NZ_KI911318.1, read as the reverse complement.
AGCAAGGAATACATACAGAGCCTCCGGATGAATATATTCTACAATGTAGCAAGAGAGCTGATAAGCCGTGGAGGAGCATATATTGACACCTGCCCCGATAAGGAATTCCGCTTATATAGGAACGCTGGCAAGGCATGTCCCCATAGGAATACGTCAGTCGAAGAGAACCTTGAGAAATTCGATAAAATGCTTGAGGGGCACTATGGTGAAGGAGATGCTGTTCTAAGGGTGAAAACCGATTTACAACACCCGGATCCAAGCGTAAGGGATTGGGTTGCATTCCGTGTAATAGATACATCTAAAACACCACACCCGGTCACCGGGGAGAAATACATTGTATGGCCAACTTACAATTTTGCTGCTGGTGTCGACGATTATTTAATGGGTGTAACACATGTCCTCCGCGCAAAGGAACACATATCGAATACTGTCAAGCAGAAATACCTATATAAGCACATGGGCTGGAAATACCCCGAGACAATACATTTTGGACGTTTATCATTAGAGGGTGTGATACTGAGCAAGTCTAAAATGAGAAAGCTAGTTAAAGAACAAGGTATCTCACCATATGATGACCCAAGACTCGGAACAATTAATGGGTTACGTAGAAGAGGCATTCTCCGTGAAACAATCTGGAAAATAGTTAAGGAAGTGGGAATCAAACCCATCGATGCCAAGATAAGCCTAGTTAATCTCTACGCTATCAACAGGATCCTAGTTGATCCAGTCGCGAACAGGTATATGGGTGTTGAAGAACCGGTTCCAGTAATACTAAAGGATGTGAAAGAGGAGCTTAAAGCACAAATACCAATACATCCATCAAGACCGGAGCATTACGAGTATAGGATACTGGATGGCTCGGTAATCCATATATCATCCAAAGACTTGGGAACACTGCTTCAAAGCGAACATAAAACATTCAGAGCCATGGGGCTAGCTAACTTTATGATAACGGAGCCAACGATATTGGATGGTAAGCCAGCATTCATAGCCAGGCTCCACAGTATTTCACAGGAAGATGCAAGGAAGCTAAATGCTCCAATAATTCAATGGGTTAGCAACGATGAGAAAACAGATTTATTCCTCCTGATCCCGAGTGGATCAGAGATCAGGGAAGCCAGGCTCCTAGTTGAAAAACGCATTATTAATGAAAAACCAGACTCCATTGTGCAATTATACAGGGTCGGGTTCATTAGAATAGATACTATCAAAGAGGAAAAAGTAATAGCCGTCTTCTCACACGAATAAGACCACCGGATTCATTATTATATGGAATGGAAAGTCGCATCAAAAGTAGTTTAAAAATTATTTAATGCCCGTAATTTATAAAGCCCTGACATTATTCTATATAGCTTGTAGACGACCACGAGTTAAGGGAGGAGGATGAACACATGCCTAAGCCGTTTTATGTAAAGTTCGAGGTACCGCCTGAGCTAGCTGATAAAGTATACCAGGCAATATCAAAGGTAAGAGAGACTGGTGGGAAAATCAAGAAGGGTACAAATGAAACAACAAAGGCTGTTGAAAGAGGACAAGCTAAGCTGGTTGTCATAGCTGAAGATGTTGACCCACCTGAAATAGTTGCCCACCTACCACTATTATGCGATGAGAAGAAGATACCATATGTCTACGTGCCAAGCAAACAGAAACTGGGCCAAGCAGCCGGTATTGAGGTGTCTGCTGCCTCTGTCGCAGTAATAGATGTAGGCGGAGCAAAGGACTTAATCGATGAAATAATTAAGAGTGTCCAGCAGATAAGGGCTCAGAGCGGCTGATAAAGGTAATCATCCCTTCATTGTTTTTTATATGAACAATAATAAATCCTCCCAGGACGACGAGGTTCTTGAACGATTAGTAAAACAGGTTTTCAAAACCGTTTCCAGCCTCGCCAAGCTGTCTCTGGTTTTATAATGGTTTGTATGTGTTGGTGTTAGTCTTCTGCTATTATTATATTATTGTATAATTTTTGCCGTGTAGGTGTTTCATCTTCTCCCTGTATCCTGCTAGTGGGTATAGGACTATGTCTCCCTTCCTATACTTTATAACGCTGCATCCGGCAAAGTACACCTCAGCCACTTCTATCACCAAAGCTAATTCTTCTTGAGTTTCCGTGAGCCGGTCTCGGGCGCACTACCCCTACCCCGCTTAACGCGGGGCTCGGGGCTATGGTTTCCAGTGATCACCGCCTCGAATATAGCTGAGGCTCGTAAACACTAAAGACTCATCACCAAGAAACAAAAGAGGAAACAAAACCCGTAAATCTCCAACCCCACCCTAAAAGACGGGGCTTTCAATTGTAAAACCCTAAAAACCTATAAAACGAAGACAGCATACCATCCTGGTTTCAGGCATCTACTTTTTGCTTGACAGCTTTCTTGCCTCTCTCTCAGTCTCCCTTAGTATAACTATATCCCCTATTCTCACTGGCCCCTTTATATTCCTTGTTATTATTCTACCTTTATCCCTACCCTCTAATACTCTGACACGCACTTGTATTATCTCTCCTGTAACACCTGTCCTACCAAGTATCTGTATTACTTCGGCTGGGAACCCTATCTCCTCTACCACGTTCACATCAGGCGACTTTAAAACTATCTTATTGTTCTCACTCATGGCCTCCACCACGATTTAAACACTATGCTTTTATATCAGAGAAAGGTATTTTAAAACCCTTGTAACCAATACATTGTGTTGACACTGGCTGGAAGAGAGGTGTTTACCTTGGTGAAGCAGGCTAAATGCGTGTTTTGTGGTGGAGACGTGGAGCCTGGAACAGGATTGATGTACGTGATGAACGATGGAACGATACTATGGTTCTGCAGCAATAAGTGTTTTAATAACTACAGGATGAAGAGGGATCCTAGGAAGTATAAGTGGACATTAAAGTATGGTCAGCAGACAAAGTAGGCCAGGTTATTTTGTTTTCACATCTGCTGAAACACCATACCGTAGAGGGGATCGCTCTTCCTCTTTATATCAATTATTTCTTTCAACACTAGTTTCTCATCATTGCTTAACTCATTACTAAAAGTTGTCAGCCAGTATTTAACGTGTTCACTTGGTATATCAGTATACAAGATATCGCCTTCATCTATGTGCCTACCCACCATTACCTTGCCCCTAATACTTATAGCTACTTGTTGCCCTACAAGCGCCTCCTTCAACACGTTATCGCGGTCGCGTATCTGCATTATTAAGCCAATGTTTCTCCCATCCTCTGTCATTAATGGATAGTTAGGCCTTATCCTGCCTCCCAGGACTTCTACTCCAACTATAACGGGTTCACTTCTCCTAAATACAGCCCCCGGTATAATCCTTATCTTACCTGGCCTTACTAGAGACTCTACCTGCCTCAGTCTCTCCCTCTCCCTGAATTCCTTGAACCATTTAAGGTATTCTTCGAGTAGCTGGTATATTATATTATGTTTAAACACGGGTATGTTTTCCCGGGCCCTCAACTCCTCTGCTTCAGGCAGGATCTTCACGTTGAAAGCCAGTATTACACCATACTCAGGTTTAGATTTACTAACAATGGCGGCTTCTAGGACGTCATTCCTGGTTACATGGCCGACATCTGCTAGTTTAACCGGTATATTCTCACGCCTAAGGGCCTCCAGTAGGGCTTCCAGTGTTCCAAGAGTATCCGCCTTTAATACGACGCCATCGCTTTCCCCTTTAAACCTTATCTGAGATACCTCCTCTTGAACCGCCCTGGTGAATTCCTGGACCCTATCCTCGGAGGGTATTACGTAGAACGGTGAGCCAGCTAATGCATCCTCGAGTCCTGGGGCGGATATTTTCACTCCTGTAGCAGCTGTGACAAGGTCTACTTGTACGAATCGACCCTCATGCATCCTCATATCTTGGAGGGGTCTTGGCATCAATAGGCTCCTAACCCTTGTAACTATTGGGCCATTCTTACCAGCAACTACGAAGAGATCGTTTTTGCTTAGCACTCCATCATAGATTATAACATCTATAGTGGTGCCAAGGCCTTGCTCCTCTTTAACCTCTAATACTACCCCTCTAGCAGCGTCTTCACTAGTCACAAGCTTCTTCTTCATGAACTGCTGTGCGAGGCCAGCTATAAGTGCAAGCAACTCTGATATTCCCTCACCTGTTTTAGCCGATATCGGCACTATTGCAACTGTCCTCCTGAAGTCTTTGACCCTGTCAAATCTTTCCGACTCAAACCCATACTCGTATAACTTGCCGACCAACTGGTATATCCTCTCCTCTAGAATACTTATCGTTCTAGGGCTTTGCCTCTTAACGCTTTCAAGGAATGGAGTGTCTGGAAAGGCTTTCCATCCCTCAAGCCTATCTATTTTATTAGCTGCAACAATGAATGGCACCCTCTTCTCCTTCAATATGTTCAATGCCTCTATGGTTTGAGGCTGGAATCCTTCAACCACATCTACGACAAGTATAGCCATATCAGCTACACTACCCCCTCTTCTCCTAAGATTACTAAATAATTCATGTCCGGGCGTGTCAATGAAGAGTAAGCCCGGTATCTCTATGACTAGCTTTGGAAAATACTTCTTTAGAGGCTCAGTAATCTTGTTTAAGACACTTGCAGGTACTACACTAGCTCCAACATGCTGCGTTATCTCGCCTGGCTCCTTCTTAGCTACAGCTGTACCCCTGATCTTATCAAGTAGTGTTGTTTTTCCATGATCCACATGACCCAGTACAACTATTATGGGTTGTCTAATCCAGGTTTTCTTATCACTACTCAACTCCAACACCATGTAAACACTGTATGTGGCCCACTAGTAAGCCTAGTTATTCTAAACCATTAACGTGCTTATATCGGTTAATTCTTATTTTACGGCATCAGCCTATTGCGGGTTCTAAATCCTTTCTGAATTCTTGTAGATATTTTAGAGCCCACCCAGGTAACCCAGTGTCTAAAAGCCTATAAACAGGTAATCACAGGTATCCACCAGACCCGAACCCCCTTAACAACCCTAGAAAACATAAACGTTGCTTCTACGCCCCTAATAGAGACCATTAAAAACCCTGGGTATAAAAAGGGGATACTGGGTAAAATATACCCCAGACACCCACCGGGCAACTGGTGGTAGATATGCCTGACTTCAAGATAGTGGTAAATGATCCGGAGGCACCCAAGAAGGAGAAATTAGTTAAAGTAAAAGTGGAAGGAGACCCCGAAATACAACTCACAGATAAAGTGAAGGAGAAGCTGGAGCTACCAGTGTTTAAAGTAAATAGTAAAACAGCGAGTGAAATAGGGGCTGTCCACGGGGTAGCCACTATAAGAATGCGGCGTCCAGATACAGGGGACAAGGTGAAGTTTACTGGGAGAATAATCATAGATGACAACGTGCCTGATAACGTTGTGAAAGTCAGCATGGAGCAATTAATTAATGCAACGGGACAGAACGAGCTGGAAGGCGAGATCTTCCGCGCAAGAGCATGGCAGATAAGGATAAATGACGAGAGAACTCAAACTATTATCGGCCTTAAGATAGGTGATTATATTGATGGATCAATAATCGGCCTGAAAGGGGTTAAACTAGCTATAACAGGAGGTAGCGACATAAGTGGTTTCCCAATGAGGCCTGATATAAGTGGACCGGTTAAAAAGAAGGTGTTATTATCGGGTCCACCAGGTTTCCATCCCGAAGAAGACGGTGAACGAAGGAGAAAGACTGTTAGAGGCAACACTATAGCGCCCGATATAGTCCAAATAAACACGAAGATCGTATATGAATCAAAATAAAAGAGCGCCCTAAAGGCATGAATTATTTTTAACCATGGCAGTCTCTGCACATGAGGATTGGGCGGCTTGGATTTATAAATGAATCTAAACTAAATTATTCTAGCTAAGGTGAATAAGTAATCATGCCGTGGGATATTAAGCCACCCGAGGTCAACATAGGCGTCGTTGGACACGTTGACCACGGTAAAACCACTCTGGTCCAAGCATTGACGGGTGTCTGGACAGCAAAGCACAGCCTAGAGATAGAACGTGGAATGACTATTAAACTAGGATATGCTGATGGGAACATCGCCTATTGTGATGGGCTACCGCTACCTGACGCATACACGATTAAAGAGTATTGTCCAGACGGCTCTGAGTCGAAGTTGCTTAGAAGGGTTAGCTACGTTGACGCGCCTGGTCATGAATTATATATGACGACCATGTTGAGTGGGGCAATGATCATGGATGGAGCTATATTAGTTATCGCGGCCAACGAGCCATGTCCTCAGCCACAGACGGTAGAGCACTTGATGGCGTTGAACATCCTCGGTTTACGGAACATCATCATTGTTCAGAACAAAATAGATGTCGTCGATAAAAAACGCGCATTAGAGAACTATAACGAGATCTTAAAGCTGGTTAAAGGCACTGTAGCCGAGAACGCACCAATAATACCGGTCAGCGCCCTACACCACATCAACATAGATGCATTGCTCCAAGCTATACAAGAGATCATTCCAACACCTGAGAGAGACTACACGAAGCCTCCATTAATGTATGTTGTGAGAAGCTTTGATGTAAACAAGCCCGGCACCCCCTATGATAAAATAGAGGGAGGAGTAATCGGGGGCTCCCTTCTACAAGGGCGTTTCAGAGTAGGAGATGAGATAATGATACTCCCCGGGATAAAGACGCAAGTAGGGAGTGCTAAATCACAGGTCTCTAAATACGAGCCTATAGTGACGACTATAGAGGAGGTACGCTATGGCAACTTAATAGTGGATGAGGCCAGACCTGGAGGACTGGTGGCAATACAGACCAAGCTGGATCCCTCGCTAACTAAAGGTGATCAATTAGTGGGTTCAATAGTAACCACTCCTAGGAACAATATACCAGTTGTGAAGACCTTGGAGGTGCGCTTCCAGTTGTTCGAGAGAATAGTGGGCACCAAAGAACTAGGAAAACTCCCACCAATACAGGTGAATGAGAAAATAGCCGTTGCAATCGGTACAGCGAACAGGGTAGCCGTAGTGAAGTCTATAAGGAAAGATATAATGACCATAGAGCTAACAGACCCTGTTGCAACATGGAGTGGATCCAGGATAGCTATAAGCCGCCGTGTATTAGCAAGGTGGAGGCTTGCTGGCTGGGGGATAATAGAGGGTGTCTCAGAATAAGGGGATAACTGTTTTACTCGATACAAACATGCTTCTCATGATGGCTAACGGCATACCTGTACTTGAACAAATAGAGGAGAAGCTTCTCACGAAGCCAAGGTACATAGTGATAAAGCCCGTATACGATGAACTAGTTAGAATAGTGGACTCAGAGAAGCCCAGTATTAGTAGGAGGGCGAGATTAGCACTTGAAATAGTTAACAGGTATTGTGAGATAGTGGATTACGCTGTAAACCCCGGTGAAACAGTCGATGATGCTATATTAAGATACGCCAGCGAAAACAACGTCGTGGTAGCCACAAATGATAAAGAGTTAAGGAGGCGCCTCAGGAGCCGTGGGCTACCAGAAATATATCTCCGTGAGGAGTCGTGGAGAATAGATGTGGAAGGGGTTCCCTCATTCTACTGATTTAAGGGCGTCATTATAATTAGTATTTAAAACCTATAATAGTTAATTAAAAATATCAACACATACTTAAACACTGGTGATTAAACCATGTATTCACTGATAAGAGTAAATGATGTAATCAGGATACCGCCAGCGAAATTTGGGAGACCAGTGAAAGACGTGGCGCTTGAGGAACTACGGAGCAAGTACGAAGGAACAATAGCATCAATAGAGTCCAAGGGCGGCGAACATAAGCTAGGGATTATAGTAACCATAATAGATGTAAAAGTCGATGAAAATGGGAGGATACTACCCGGAGATGGTGCAACATACCATGACGTGGAAATGAGTGCCCTAGTATTCAGCCCATTCATCAAGGAAGTTGTTGAGGGCGAAGCAGTTACGGTAGCTAAGTCAGGTATATATTTAAACCTAGGTGTTTTAGATGGATTCATCCATATAAACCAGGTATCCGAGGAAAAGGTTTCCTATGACAATACACGTTCGGCAATAATGTTAGAGGAGTCCCATAGAACAATAGAGAAAGGAGACATTCTCAGAGCAAAGATATACACTATTGGAATATTACCGGGTAAGGGGTTGAGAATACATATGACGATGAAGCAACCATACCTGGGGAAGCTAGAGTGGGTAAGTAAGCAGGGTGGTCAAGGTGAGTAGTAGAGGTAAACCCTTTAAGGCATGCCGGAGATGCAGGTCCCTAGTACCTAAAAACGCTGAAACATGCCCGGTGTGTGGATCCCAGGACTTTACTTTTGAATGGAGTGGAGTCGTTATAATCGTTAACCCGGAGAAGTCCTTAATCGCTAAAATACTCGGGATAACCAACCCAGGTAAATACGTGGTTAAGCTTGAATAAAGCGATACCAGTGTTAAAGCTACCTGTTGACTTCAGGCTCTCTCTAAGTATTCCACAGGGAGACCTCTACGTATCCCCTGATAGAGGACTAGTATATGGGTTAAGGGCTGATGCCGCTGTAGGCGATATTGTTTCAAAGAACCACATGGTTGAAATGAGGATAACTGATGCTAAAACAAAGAGGCATACCGTGGACGTAGGGCCAAGAGAATGCGATGTATTGGTGGTTAATCCACAGGGCACTATAAGCATAAACAGCTTTACATCATCGCTAATTGGTGGAGCCAGAAGCATATGTGTAGTAGGTGAGGAAGACTTATTAGTTATACCCTTCACACTAGTCAGAGGCTTTAAAATCATTTATGGACAACCAGATGTAGGTGTTGTGATTTCATCCCCCTCTAGGGAAAGAGTTTTAAAAATACTTAAAGGGTTAAAACCGGACATAGTTATTATGAACCTGTAAGGTGAAGAATGCTATGGGTAGAACCATAACGCTCGGTAAATATAGTGGCGAGGTAGTGGAGGAGAGGTATAATCCATTAATCAAGAGGATAGAGCTGAAACTCCGTGTAGGACACCCTGGCGAGGGGACTCCGAGCAAGGGGTTGCTTAGACTTGAACTAGCAAAAGTCTATGGTAAAAATGTAAACTTAGTGTATATAAGAAACGTTGAAACAGAGTACGGGCTGGGTGTGAGCCTCGTGGAAGCCCATATATATGACAGCGAGGAGCGCGTTAAGCTTTTTGAGCCAGAATACATTATTAAACGAAACGAAGAATCTCTACAGAAAGTCTCACAAGCAATGGAGGCTGGTGCTTAATGCCGTATATACATAAATTATATGAGGTAGACTATAATACAGGGACGATAAAGAGGAAGAATAAGACGTGCCCTAAGTGTGGTTCCTTCATGGCTTTTCATAAGGAACCAATACCCAGATGGCACTGCGGCAAATGCAATTACACAGAGTTTGTAAAATAAGATAAAAAGTAGCAGAGACTCTAGATCCCCCTACCCCTGGTTTTTGAGAGGAAGCCCATGCAAAAAATACATGTTCCTGTAAAACTGCCTGAAGGTGTAGAAGGTAAAGAGGTAACAGTACTGGGTATTGAGTCGACCAGCCATACACTCGGGGTTGGAATCCTAAGGTTTTCCAGGGGCAGCGTAGAAATATTGGCAAATATTAGTAGTCAATATAAACCTGAGAAAGGAGGCATTCACCCTAGGGAAGCCTCGCAGCATCACATGAAGAACGCGCCCACTGTGCTCAGGGAGGCATTAGGGAAAGCCGGGGTCTCTATGAGAGACATCAACACCGTTGCAGTAGCAGTAGGACCTGGTATTGGGCCCTGCCTCAGGGTTGGTGCAACAATAGCTAGGTTTCTATCTAAATACTTCAACATACCATTAACACCGGTGAATCATGCAGTTGCCCACATAGAAATCGGTAAGTTATTCAGCGGCTTCAATGACCCTGTCATAGTATATGTGTCGGGGGGCAATACGATGGTACTTGTTCAGAAAAATAGCCAGTATAGGGTAATGGGAGAGACGCTGGATATACCATTAGGAAACCTCTTTGACACCTTCACCAGGGAAATAGGAATAGCTCCACCCTATGTGGTTGATGGGAAGCACGCTATAGATGTATGTGCCGAGTGGAGCCAGGAGTTCCAGCCCCTTCCATACACGATTAAAGGCAACGATCTAAGCTTCTCGGGTCTCTTAACAGCCGCGTTGAAACTAGCGAAGGAAGCAAATGGTGATAAGGAAAGTCTGGGCAGGGTATGTAACAGCCTCAGGGAGACAGCCTTCAATATGCTTATCGAGGTATCAGAAAGAGTGCTCGCGTTAACCAATAAGAAACAGCTCCTACTAGTTGGGGGAGTCGCATCAAACAAGGTGTTGAGATGGAAGATGGAGACTCTTACATCCATCTATAACGTAAAATATTATGGTACCCCGCCCGATGTAGCAGGCGATAACGGGGTGATGATAGCTTATACAGGGCTCCTATTATATCTATATGGTAGGACAAGTAAGCCTGAGGAAACACATGTAAAACAGAGATACAGGATTGATGAGGAGGCTTATCCATGGCTCTAAGCAGTGAGAGCAATCTATGGGGGGCTGAAGCCGTTATATACATAGGTGAGTTCCTGGGTAGAAAAGTAGTCATCAAGAAACGTAGGAGTAAGCAATATAGACACCCAGTCTACGACACTATATTTATACAGACGAGAACGAGGAATGAGGCAAAGATACTTGCAGAACTCTATGCAGCCGGATTAAAGGTACCAGCCCCTCTACTAGTGGATGTCGAGAAAGGAGCATTAGTGATGGAGTATATCGAGGGTGAGAGACTCTCCGAGAAGCTAGCCAATATAGAGGCTAGAGAGCTCGTAGAAATGGCATGGGATATAGGAAGGCAGAGCGCGTTAATGCATAATAGGAAGATCTATCACGGGGACCTCACTATTGCGAACATTATATATTCCGGCAGGGGGGTCTACATAATAGACTTCGGCTTAGCCGGCTACAGCACCGATATCGAGGAGCATGCTATAGATATACATTTACTCCAGAAAAGCATTTACTCGCTCTACCCTCATCTATTAAAACCCTTTATGGAGTCATATTTTAAAGCCTATAGAGAGTATTACAGCGGCAGCTTCGATGAAATCATGTATAAACTAAGGGAGATAAGCACGCGGGGTAGATACATTGATAGGGAGTTAAGGAGATCGGTGATGCGTGAGAGATATGTCGGTTAAACTATTGCTTCTCTCAGGTAACAGACACAAGTACCTTGAGATAAAGGACATAGCGAGGGAGTACGGGGTCGATGTCGCTCCCCTCGAGGGATTAAAAATCGAGATACAGGATGACGACTTATCTAACATAGCGTTAACCGCAGCATTAATAGGATACTCCCTCTTAAGGAAACCAGTCCTAGTTGAGGATGCTGGATTATTCATAAGAGCCCTAAATGGATTTCCAGGACCCTACAGTAGTTATGTCTTCAAGACGCTTGGATTAAACGGTGTATTGAAACTAATGGAGGGGATCAGTGAAAGAGATGCATGCTTTAAATCCGTGGCTGTCGCCGTGATACATGGTGAGATAATAAGGGGAGAAGGAGAAGTATGCGGATACATAACCACCACGCCTCGGGGGAATAAGGGATTCGGGTTCGACCCAGTATTCGCTCCAAGGGAACAACCATATAGAACCTTCGGCGAGATGGATGTAGAGGAGAAAAATAAGTATAGCCATAGAGCTAAAGCCGTAAAAGCAGTATTTGAAAAAATCAAGGAGAAAGCAGGATAGCAGGAAATAGTTACCACAGGAGTCACATTTAAAATCTGTTCTTAAATATTATGGTGTTTAATAGTGTATTGTTTAACCCGGGATATAGTGTCAACGGGGTTGCAGAGCTATGAATAAGAGGAGGGATAAGGGTCAATCGCATTCAACCCGGCCGGCGAGGGCTGGGCCACCGAGATGGTTAAAGCTAGATATGAGTCCAAGCGATATAGAGTTGCTGATCGTAGAGTTGGCGAAGAAAGGGTATACCCCATCAATGATAGGAGTAATTCTTAGGGATCAATATGGTATCCCATTAGTAAGACAAGTAACAGGTAGGAAGCTCACGGAGATCCTTGAGAAACACGGCATTAAAATCACTATACCAGAGGACCTTATGCATTTAATGCAACAGGCTGTCAACCTCAGAAGACACCTCGAGGAGCATCCCAAGGATACCCATAGTTTAAGAGGGCTTATAGAGGTAGAGTCGAAAATACATCGTCTAGTGAAGTACTATAAGAGAACCGGCAAACTACCCTCTGACTGGGAGTATGATCCAGAGAAAGCAAAACTCCTGGTTTCACAGGGCATATACGTTTTCAAAACCGAAAGCCCCACCACCTCAGGCTGACCTCCCCCGCTCTAAAGGGTTGGGGTTCCCTTTAGGGGGTTCATTGGTTCCCTCCATCTATTCTGGGCTACATCTTTTATCTGGAGGGCAGGTCGAAGTATTTCCTCAAGGTTTCATAGAGTAATTTATGAGCTCTAGAGATAGATGTAGTTTTGCCCTCTAACCCTCATCCCAACCGTTAGGGTTAGCACTCCCTCACCGCCCGCGGCCGGGACACCAAAATATCTCTAAGGAAAAAAGCTTAAAACCTCCATTCCAGCCCTAAAGGACGAGGCTTTCGGTTGTAACAGTCCGATATGATGTATAGAGTTGCTCCATGATGAAGCATGTAGATTGTTGAAGGAATCGAATGATCCCTTTTTAAGACCGGTGGAAAACAGGTTTTAATGGGTTGAGAGACGATGAAATATTAGCCAGCTGTATTATCTATGATGACAGATGTGTAAAACCCGGTGAATATTTTGGGGAAAGCCGATTTGGTTTCAATTATAAGCAAATATAAGAGTGTGAGAATAATACCGGATACTTCACTAGACTCACTTATCGCATCAAGCATACTGTTGAAAACACTTAGGGAACAAGGTATTTCAGCCAAGGTAACTCTGGATGCTAAAGTCCTCATAGATGAGAGGGATACACCGGCTATACTGATTAATCTACCACCGCTGAATCAGAGCCAGCATGTATCGATAAGCTATAGACAAGACTACTCGGTAGCCGGCTTCATAGCCAGTTTCTTAGACGATTTATATATGATTGAGTGGTGGGATAAGGTCCTCTCAATAATTGCAGCCTTTTACAGGGATCTCTACGTGTTTAAAGAGGGGAAGTTTAAAGGCCTGGAGGACAAAATCCTCAGGGAACTCATTAATGATAGGAGGCTTGAGGAAGCAACCATTCCGAGGGCTTGGGGTATTAAGAGACTCGGGATAGTTGAAAGCATTAAAAGGACTTTAATACCGTTCCTACCGGGTTTCACTGGTAACTCGGAGAAAATACAGGAGCTTGCTTCAAGGATATTCAAGAAAAACCCTGAGCAGATAAGGAACCTTGATAAACTAGATGAGGAAATGCTCAGCCAGCTATTAGAGTTCCTCAATAATATCGCGAAAACACTTGGCATGACCATTGAGGATTTTACAAATAAACTACTTGGCGACTTCATTATTCCATCAGAAGTATTTAATGGGCTGGAAATCCAGCTCAGTGAGGCAATGGGTAGCCTACTTGTATTCAATAGCCTTTACAGGGATTCACCCATATATATGCTGGAGATAAGCTTAGACATGAGTGTAATACCTGTTATCCTATCTATTTATGAGTCAAGCATAGATGAGGCTGCAAGCATGCTTGGCATTATTATACCAGAGTGGCTGGCAAAGAAGAACACATATATTGATGTAGAGGAGTATTTCAAGAGACCCGGTATAGTAATAGATATATTGAATTCCCTAAATGCTTTACCCGCTAAGAAACCCGTTGCAATACTTTATAATGGCCAGAAGATAACTGAGTTAAGGGAGCTCTTAAGAGTAGGCATTAAACCCGAGGAAGCATACACACTATGCGACGAGGTCCAATTATGTGTAGTCAAGTAGCGTATCCCTGTGGGAAAATAGTTGTTAAAGGTAGTAAGCAATACATTAACGCTGTCCACGCATCGCTTCACCCAGATAACACGAAGCCTGCACCAAGAATGAAGATCAATGAGGTGCTTGAAGAAGACACTTATGTGATAGAAATATGTGTTTCAAACAACCTGTTAGATGCGGTGAGGTCGCTACGCTCCACAATAGATGAATTACTGGGACTACTTGAAGTAATCGACTCTATAGAGGTCTATTCATCCATGGGATCCGGCTTCATGAAAAGTAATACCTCGATGAATAGTGTTAATTAGTATGTATAATGAATATATTTAAATATCCCTTTACTAATCTAGGACGCCTTAGTGAAAACGGTTACCAGGGTTGTTAGGGATGTCTTCCAAGCACAGAGCTGTTGTGAAAGATAAGTGGAAGATGAAGAAGTGGTATGAAGTAGTTGCACCAACCTCGTTCGGAGGTATAACTCTAGGTTCAACACCAGCTGATGACCCAGAGAAGTTGATTGGCAGGGTAATTGAGACAACATTGTACGATATAACCGGAGATATAACGCAGGTACATGTAAAACTATACTTCCAAATAATCAGTATCGATGGAAACAAGGCTTTAACAAGGTTCAAGGGGCATGAATTGGCCCGAGACTACATGAGGAGCCTCGTAAGGAGGAAGAGTAGTAAGATTCAAGGCATATTCGACATCACCACGAAAGACGGATACGTACTCCGTGTAACAATAGTTGCATTAACAAGCTACAGATGTAATACTAGTCAAAAGAAAGCAATAAGGAGAGTGATGAGGGAATATATCTTTAAGAAAGCCAGCGAGTTAACACTTGATGAACTAGTACAGGAGATAATGAGCTATAAGATCTCAAATGAGATAGCTGAGCTCGCTAGAAAGATATATCCAATTAGAAGGGTAGAAGTATACAAGACAAAGCTGCTCCTGATACCATCACCCGAAGGACCTAAGCCGGCAGTAGTTATTTCACCGCTTCAAGCAAGAGAGGAGTAAAACGCTTTTAACACGTTCGATCTACTTCCTTTCTACTCTTAGTTACTGAGCCTATAGGGCCAGCCATTGTTTTACTAGGGTGAGTTTTCTACAGGTAACACCACTCTAGCGTGAAGTATCAGTATTCAAGTGGGATGAAGGTTATTAATAATTTCTCAATTTATGTTTATGTTTATGTTAGAGCTGGAGGAGGCTTGTTTTGAAGGCGGTTATATTAGCCGCTGGAAACGGGATCAGGCTTAAACCGATAACCGAGACCCGCCCTAAACCATTGATACCAATCCTATGTAAGCCATTGTTGGACTGGTACCTTGATAGGCTTGCAGCCGTCTCGTTCATAGATGAAGTGGTTATTGTAACAGGATATATGGGGGATATTATTAGAGCACATGTGATGAGCAGGAGACTACCCTTTAAGGTGAGATTCGTAGAGCAGGGTGAACCAAGGGGAACAGGGGATGCTGTTGTTAAGGGTATTGAAGGAATGGGTAGTGACGATGACGTCCTAATCATTTACTCTGACATCTTCACACCGGTAAACATTATCCCAGAGATTGCGGGGGAAAGCGGAAACATTATTGTAGGTAGCGAAGTAGATAACCCAAGCGACTACGGAGTACTTATTAATGAAGGTAACTATTTCAAAGGAGTCGTGGAGAAACCCATAAACCCTCCCTCGAGACTAGTCAACGCGGGCATATATAAGTTGAGAACCCGTGACATCCTAGGTAATAGCGATATAAAGCCGAGCCCACGTGGAGAATTAGAGTTCACTGATGTATTAAATAATATGAGTAGGAGAGGGGTGAAGATTAGAATCTACAAGTTACCGAGGGCGTTATGGATCGATATAGGTAAGCCATGGCATGTAATAGAGGCAAACAAGATGGCTTTAACAATGGTTAAAAAAGAGATAAAGGGAAGAGTCATAGAACCCTCCCATATAATCGGTGAGGTCTATATTGGAGAAAACTCCTTAGTGAACCCATTTACAATGATAGAGGGACCAGCATATATAGATCGAGAGGTCGAAATAGGGCCGAACGCTAGAATCAGGCCTTGGAGTGTTATATGTAGGGGTTCCAAAATAGGCTTCAGCGTTGAAGTCAAGGAGAGCATAATACTAGAAAATGTGCACGCCAGTCATCTCACGTACATCGGTGACAGTATAGTATGTGAAAACGTCAACCTCGGCGCTGGAACGATAACAGCTAATTTAAGGTTTGACGAGACAACGGTTAAAATGCTTATAAAAGACCATGTGGAGGACACCGGCAGAAAGAAAATGGGTGCTGTGATAGGGGCTAATGTGAAAACAGGTGTTAATGTATCGCTGATGCCCGGGGTGAAAATAGGGAGTGATACATGGATTATGCCTGGCTCAGTTGTATATAGGGATGTGGCCTCGAACTCTATTTATTACAGTGATGGAAGAGTAGAGATAAAAACCGGGTTGAATAAAGATAGAATCAGTGAGAAATAATGGCGGACACATATAGAATAAATGACTTCAAGAAAAAATACCCGCATCTAGCTAGAGAGGTACTCGAGGAGAAAGATATATCTCTAAAATTAAGCGTGAACATGGGCTTCTCCGATCCGTGGAGCAGATACACACCTACAGTAGTAGACTATATTAGACGCTGTAAAAGCCTTGAAGAAGCCTTTGAAGTAGTGGATTACCTTGTAAACCATGGAGAGCTCGATGCAAGAGAGGGAGAGCAATTAAAAGCCGTATTGGAGAGAAATGGCATAGAGTACTTTGGCGGGAGGAAGCAGGATGATTATTACTATAAGGAGGCTAAGAGGTACTGGGAAAAAATATTCAAGCAAATCCCTGGCACGCATTGATGTTTAATTATCCTAACTGCTCCTGGATTTAACCGCTACAATCTTAATGATATCATTGTTCTCAAGCACATAATCCTCTCCAATCCTCCTCTTACTTCTAGCGTTAACAGCGTAGAGGAAGCCTTCACCGAGCTCTGTATGAATCATGTATGCAAGTTCTCTAGCAGTAGTGTTCCTAGGCACTAGGTAAGCATCTGGCAATATATTTCCATGGTGATCCGTAAACTTATTCTCATCCTCAACAGGATATACCACTATTAACCCAAGCTTCCTGAATACGGCATGATTGAGTAATTGCTGAACCCCTGTTGAACCATATTGTTTAAGAACATTGTCCTCTATAAGCTTAAGTACCTTTAATTGATCACTGGTAAGCCTCGATGAATCCTTAATTCTAAACATCGAGTCTCCCGGTATATACTCTATTAACTCACCTTGACTCGCCTTCCTCAGGATGTATTCCCCTAGCGCGCTTACAGGAACAACATTTTCCTCGCCAAACCTCTTTTTCAAGGCCCTTACGTATTCTACTGCCACAGGTGTATCTATCTTATTAGCCGCTATGAGAATGGGTTTACTCACCTCTCTTAATGCAACCGCGAAATCCGCTACATCGGTGAGACTCCAGTTTTTAAAGGGCTTGTCCTCTAAGCCTGCTTTTTTAATGGCTTCTATAACATGTTGTCTTCTAACACTCAGCCCTGAGAGATTCTGAGTTATCAAGTCTAGTGATGCCTGAGTTGAAGCAAGGAACCTGGAGATCTTAGACTCCCAGATCCGTGTAACAATGTTCTTAAACCACTCATTTATCTCGTGAAGTATATTCTCAGCTTCTTCAACAGGATCATATGTTCCAGGAGCAGCTGGATTGCCCTCCAGGTCTGTTGAACCCGATGCGTCAACCACGTGTATGAGAACATCTGCTTGCCTCAGGTCATCCATGAACTTATTTCCAAGCCCTCTACCCATGCTCGCCCCTGGTATGAGACCGGCTACATCGATTATCTTAACCGGGATGAACCTCTCACCCGAGATACAGAAGCCTGCACGTGGATCACACCTGGGTAACCCTATCTCGGTGTGGACACATCTCACTCTAACGTGTCCCACCCCTATATTCGGCTCTATTGTTGTGAAGGGGTGATTGGCTATCTTCACCGGTAGAAGCGTCATGGCTGAAAACAAGGTTGACTTACCCACATTTGTTTTTCCAACTATCCCTATTATCTTCTCTGGAGGCGGCATCTACGCTTCCTCGCCACAGTTTTAGCCTATTTTTTATAAACCCCGTTAACTCATTATTATATACACCTAGGTCACGGTGCTTAGCTATGTCTAAGAGCATGTATCACTATATAGCTGAAGCCTGGAAGGAGAAAAGCAGGGAACTAGAGGCCTTAATCAGGCAGAGGTTGATCGAGTGGAGGAGAGAGCCCTCAGTTGTTAGATTAGAGAAGCCGACTAGACTCGATAAAGCCAGAGCACTAGGGTATAAGGCTAAAGTAGGCTTCATCATCGTAAGGGTAAGGGTTAGAAAAGGAGGGCAGAGAAAGCCCAGGCCGGATAGTGGAAGAAGACCTAAGAGAATGGGTGTCTATGGTTACGCTCCGGCAAAAAGCCTCAGATTAATAGCTGAGGAGAGGGCTGCAAGAAAGTTCCCTGGACTAGAAGTGCTTAACAGCTACTATGTCGCCGAGGATGGTAGATACAAGTGGTACGAGGTAATACTTGTCGACCCGCATCACCCATCAATATGCAATGACCCAGATGTCAACTGGATATGCGAGCCTCAGAATAGAGGTAGAGTATTCAGAGGGCTGACCAGTGCTGGGAAGAAGATGAGGGGCCTTAGAAAGAGTCGTGGACTCAGAGGCACAGTGTACTACAAGTGGAAACGTAAACTGAAAGAGAGAGAGTTGAAGAAGCGTCACGAAGCCAGTAGGGGAGCACGTGATCCATGGCAAATAGCAGAGAAACTGAAAGAAGAAAAGTAGTGCTTCAATCCATAGAGATATCTTCTTTTTGCCACGCCACAGAGGATTGCAACAGAGTCCGTGCATCAATACTTAACTTAATTCCCCCTGAAATACGGGGTAAACTAATACTAATCGAGGAAGCCGTTGAAGGCTACTATGGTAATAGAATAGTAGTCATAAAGACACAGATACTTGAGGAGTGCGAGGAAGTACTTAAATACTTATTATCCACTATGAGCGACACTGAGAAGTCATTAATGAAGATCACCCTACCCCTTAGATTCGATCCTAGAACTGGGCGCTTGATACTGCGTATCAGCAAGCAGGATGCCTTCCTCGGAAACATGAAACTACTCGACTCCGACGATGTTGTAAAAATAACGCTCCACTTCAAAGGAGTTAAAAGCATTGAGAAGATATCGGGATATATCGATGGCTTAACATCGCTGGGATAGTCAAGTACCAGCTAGGCTTAAAGATCCCGCTCCCTAGCCATCATTAATAATAAGCTTGACTACCTTAATTACATAGGAGGTTCCAAATGTTTATAGATGTCAATGTTGCTAATTGCACTGGAGATGTCTTGGAAGCTGCTGGAAGACTATACTTTAAATTCATAGCCTGCAATGACCTAAGAGAGCCCTTGGAGACAAGGTCTCTTGTAGCGATACCTAGACTCGTATTGAAGGCTGCTAGTGTCACAGAGCTGAAGAACATGCTTTCCACACAGGGTGGAATAGCCTATACTGCTGTAACGCCTTTATCGCTTCAGACCGCTAGGTGGAGCACACACGATGGTAGGGTAAACGTTATTATAATGAATGATGAAAACATCGAGTTCTTCGATGTAAAGCAGTTCAGGGCTATGAAGACTCACAATAAGCCTCTCGAGATATCTTTAAAGAGCCTCCTGGCCCTGGATGATGTTAAAAGAGGACAGGCTTATAGAAGGATAAACCTGGCTTTAAGGATGAATATATCATTAATAGTGGGTTCGGGCGCCGAGCACTGGTGGGAGCTCTACCACCCCCGTGCAATAATAAGCCTCCTTAAAACACTGTATGATGTCCCAGAGCCCGTTGCCCTTGCATCGATTACTACGAGGCCATATCAAATCATCTCTGAGAAACTCCAGTTAACCAGGGGCAAGGTGGGTAGGGATGAATAGCTTTGAGGCAGTATTAGTTTTACTTACACTGGCTTCCTCGTTAGTCGCCCTCATATTATCTATTAGGAGCCACTATAGGGTTTCACGCCTCGTTGAAATAATTGGTGTGCTTGAAACACGTGTCAGAAACCAGGGTGGGATGATTAAGCCTAGGAAGCGCTACATAGCGTTTTCAATTGTATGCGATAAACCGGTCACCAGGGAGCAACTTGAAGACTCCTTTACGAAACTATACGCAGAGTACTTTGGTAAAGTCCTACTCCACAAGGCATCACCTCAATTCATATTCTTCATGGAAGACAAGCAAGTAGGAGTACTTAGAGTCAGCCATCTCTACAAAGATCACGTGCTTGCAGTCCTCGGGATCCTCAAGCAAGTAAATAACTCTAAATGTATAGC
The DNA here is from genome assembly GCF_000513855.1 of Desulfurococcus amylolyticus Z-533. Taxonomy (NCBI): domain Archaea; kingdom Thermoproteati; phylum Thermoproteota; class Thermoprotei; order Desulfurococcales; family Desulfurococcaceae; genus Desulfurococcus; species Desulfurococcus amylolyticus. The sequence continues at coordinate 73,601 of NZ_KI911318.1, read as the reverse complement.
CATACCATTGAAGACCTGTGGCTCGTTGAAGAAATGCAGAAAGATCCTGGAGAAGTATTAAAGTATGAGGAGACCAGTCATCAACCATGTTGATAATAGAGAGGTGCGGGGGGTGGGATTTGAACCCACGCAGGCCTACGCCAGCGGATCTTAAGTCCGCCCCCTTTGGCCAAGCTCGGGCACCCCCGCACCCGGTATCTAATTATTGTTAGAGGGATTAAAAACCTCGTAGAATAGATTTCATCCACAATTTGTCACTGGAGGATTATCTCGCTTCTGTTATTGTTTAGGGTTGGCCCCAAAGGCCTGCACCTTGTCCACAAGGATGAGAAGAAACACATGAGAACTCTACCTTAAAAGACAGTGTTTTCACTTGTAAACGGTTTAATCAGATCGTCGCGAAGTAATCATCTACCAAGTTCATTCTGGAGCGGCGTCATCATCTACTCTATGGAATACTTTATCGAACCTATTATAGCTTTATCATTTTCACCGCTGACCCTCTCCTCGCCCTAAGGGGCAGAAACATTAGATTAAAGCTTATTGGATAAATGTTTCTGTAAATTATATTGAAGTAGGAGTGAACCCCGTAGCAGATACAATACAGAACAACACATGAAGTCACGACCCAGGTGAACGGTTCAGTTGTAATGGGAATTAACATGGATGCATTAAGAGTTAAAAACACTTAGATGTATTTAAATGATGAGTAGGATACGGGGAGTGTGAAAACATGGGTTTCTCAATGGCTGCAGCGTATGATAGGGCAATCACAATATTTTCGCCTGATGGGAGGATATATCAGGTTGAATACGCGTTCGAAGCCGTGAGGAGAGGCTGGACCACTATAGGTATAAGAACAAAGAGCGCCTCTATCGTTGCAGCTGAAAAGAGGAAGATAACCCAGCTCATCGATGAGAAGGCGATTCAGAAAATATTCAAGATAGATGATCATATAGGCGCCAGCTATGCTGGAATGGCTGGAGATGGAAGGATATTGATAAGCTACGCTATAAACCAGGCACTACTTCATAGGTTCTACTATGATGAACCAGCTCCGGTAGAATATATAACTAAACTAGTATGCGATGTCAAGCAGGCATACACGCAGCATGCTGGTGTAAGGCCCTTCGGCGTGGCAATGATTTTTGCCGGGGTAGATGAAAAAGGCACACAGTTATTTATGACTGAACCTAGTGGGAGATACCTTAGTTATTACGCGACAGCTATAGGTGAGAAAAGCAATAATGTAATAGAATTCCTGGAGAAAAACTACAAGTATGATTTAGATACTAGCGAATCCCTTAAACTAGCAATACAAGCACTTGCAGGGATAGTAGAGGGCAAGCCTTTCGAGGACTACATGGAGATAGGTTATGTAGATGTTGAGTCACGTCGGTTCAGAATACTTATGCCGAATGAAATAAGGAAGTATATTGAGGAATTGGAGAAAGAAGGAAAGCTAAAGATGTAGAATATATCACGGAGCCAAACCCTATATGAGGTTTTTAAGCCATGAAAGATAAACTAGTCATCGCACGCTACGAGGCTAAAGGACATAGATTCGAGATCCTGGTCGACCCTGAGTTAGCGCTTAAGATTAAGGAGGGAAAACAGATAAGTATAGATGAAGTTGTGGCTGGAGACTTCATCTATAAAGATGCTAGAAAAGGGTTAAAGGCCTCACCGGAGTCGATGAAGGAGGTTTTTGGAACAGATGATCCCAAGGTAGTAGCAGTGGAGATTATAAAACGCGGTGAACTACAGCTCACAGCCGAACAGAGAAGAAAGTTTATTGAGGAAAAGAGGGCACAGATATTAAACTTGATCGCTAGAAACGCTATAGATCCCAAGACGAAACTACCTATCCCAGTGAAAAGACTTGAATTGGCGATGGAGCAAGCAAGGATATCAATAGACCCATATAAGCCAGCTGAGCAGCAAATGGAACATATTGTTTCACAGCTAGCCAAGGTTATACCTATAAAAATAGCTAAGGCTTATGTCGCTGTAAGAATACCGAGCGAATATGCTAGTAGATCGCTTAAACAAATACAGGTAATGGGGACAACTAAGAAGGTCCAGTGGCGTGAAGACGGGAGCTTATATGTGGAGCTAGAGATTCCGGCTGGATTGCAACAAGAGTTGATAGATAAAGTCAACGCTTTAACAAAGGGTAGCGGGGAAGTTAAGATATTGAACGTGGGGTGAGAGATCGATGAAGGTTCTGGTAGCTGATAGACAGTTAGTGAGACCTGGAGACTGCCTCGCGATACTTGAGGAAGGCATTATCTCAAATGAGATCAAGAGGTACCCGGATAAACACATATATGTTCTAGACAATAAGGTATACAGCGATGTACTCGGCATAGTCTACATTGAGGATAAAGACATCAATGTCGTACCACTTGAAAGCGTTTACTACCCAAGGAAAGATGATACAGTTATAGGGATCGTAGATAGCATAGGCGTAACCTCGTGGAGCATAGATATACGTGCACCATACAAGGCGATCCTGCCCGGTTCAGATGTTATCGAGGGATTCAACCCTATAACTCATAACTTGAGGAACTACCTGGATACAGGTGATTTAATCCTGGCGAAAATAGCGATCTTCGATAGAACCAGAGACCCCATGCTAACTACGAAGGGTAAAGGATTAGGGAAAATACTTGAAGGGGTAGTTGTCGAGATTAAGCCGAGTAAAGTAGCTAGGCTGGTGGGTAAGAAGGGTAGTATGTATAATCTACTATCGAGTAAAAGCGGCTGTGATATAACGATTGCACAGAACGGGTACGTATGGCTAAAATGCAAGGATGAATATGTTACCAAAGTTTTAATAGAGGCAATAAGACTCATTGAGTTAAAAGCACATATACGTGGTCTAACCGAGGAAGTAAGAGTATTTCTAGAATCCAAGCTTGGTGAAGGCAAATGAGTGGAAAACCTGTATTAATCAGGGATGGATTAAGAATAGATGGGAGAAAACCGGAGGAACTACGTCCGGTTAGAATAGCGTTAGGAGTCTTGAAAAATGCTAATGGAAGCGCATTGGTTGAGTATGGTAATACGAAGGCCTTGGCGGCAGTATATGGTCCACGGGAAGCGCTGCCGAAGCATATAAGTCTACCAGATAGGGCAATACTCAGAGTAAGATATCATATGGCACCTTTCTCTACGACAGAGCGTAAATCACCTGCTCCCTCCAGAAGGGAAATCGAGTTATCCAAGGTTATACGTGAAGCACTTGAATCAGTCGTTTTTACATCACAGTTTCCAAGGGCCAGTATAGATGTATTCATAGAGATCCTCCAAGCCGATGGAGGGACACGTACAACAGGGCTAACCGCTGCTTCACTAGCACTAGCTGACGCGGGGATACCTATGAGAGATCTAGTCATAGGTGTTGCAGTAGGGAAAGTTGATGGAGTACTAGTACTAGACATAAATGAGCTGGAGGACGAGTATGGTGAAGCAGATCTCCCAGTAGGCATCATGCCGAATACTGGCGAGATAGTTTTACTACAGTTAAACGGCGTCTTAACCTCTGGCGAATTCAAGCAGGCACTAGACATGGCTTACAAAGGAGTCGAACAAATCTATAAAACCGCGAAGGAGGCAATGTACCGTAAGTATTACAAGATGTTTGAGGAGGTGAGGTAGAATGAGTATAACACCCGAGAAAGAGCCTTTACTACCTAGAATACAGGTGGAAAACATAGTTAAATCCATAAAGAAAGGAGAGAGAATAGACGGTAGGGGTTTAACTGATTACCGGCCTATAGAAGTGATATTGAACCCTATAACCAAGGCATCCGGTAGTTCCCTTGTTAAGCTAGGAGGTACACAGGTAATAGCAGGCGTAAAGCTTGAACTAGAGGAGCCCTTCCCGGATAGACCTGGGGAAGGAGTTTTACAAGTACATGCTGAGTTTGTTCCATTAGCATCACCATCATTCGAGCCCGGTCCACCAGATGAAAACGCGATAGAGGTTGCAAGGGTTATTGATAGATCACTAAGGGAATCCAAGGCTGTTAAGCTGGATGCATTAGCCATAGAGCCGGGAAAAATAGTGTGGAGTGTCTACACGGATATCTACCTGGTGGATCACCAGGGCAACATTATCGATACCGGCATGCTTGCCTCAATGCTCGCCCTGGCAACATCAAGGATTCCAGAGTTAATTAAAGGCGAGAACGGGTATAAAGTAGACCATACCAAGTATGTTGGCCCATTACCGATAAATACGTTGGTGGCCACTGTTACAATGGGTATCTACAACGATGTAATAATCGTTGATCCCCTACTCGAGGAGGAGGCTGTAATAGATTCATTCATAACTATCGCTATCGATGAGTCAGGCAGGATCTGTGGTATACAAAAAAGAGGGATGAAAGGATTCTCTAGAAGCGTTCTCGATAACACTATTGAAATAGCGCTATCTAAGGGACGAGAACTCGTGGACTTAATGAAGAAAATATTAAATAACCCAAGTGAATACATGAAACCCTTAGTATCAGAGTAAGTATACATGGTGAATGCTTATGGGTAAGACAAAGGTAGTTGGGATAGCAGGTAGATATGGGACAAGATATGGTTCAACCCTCAGGAAAAAAATACGTGATATATTAGAAAAGCGGTACAGCCCACACACCTGCCCGTTCTGCGGGCATAAGGGTAAAGTGTACAGGTTAAGCACAGGTGTGTGGGCTTGCAAGAAATGTGGGGCTAAATGGGCTGGAGGAGCATATATGCCTAAGACAGAGTCAGCCAAATTATTCTCAGATATCATTATAAGGGAGTAGACTACTTGATTCTTATAACCACATCCCATAGGCCCTCTCAGAGGGTAAGATCTTTTGCCAAGGATCTCTCCTCAGTCATACCTTACTCGATCAGGGTTACCCGTGGAAAAAAGACGTTGGAGGACCTGGTTATTGAGGCCTATAAGAATGGCTTGTCCTACATAGCCATAATTGGTGAGAGACGGGGGAATCCATCAACTATAGAGATCTATAAGGTGGACTCCTCCATAATGCCACCTAGTGCTATAAGGATATCAACACTATTATTAAGTGGAGTAAGGCTCTCAAGAGAGAATCCTGAGTCGATTAGAGTATATAATCCCCGTAGTGTTAAAGTAGAGTATGATCAATGTGTGACAGACGAGTGCTTTGCCCTTGCAGATATACTACTCTCTATAACGTCGAAAGCTTTCTCTCGTCAACCAGATGTTAAAATAGCCCTTGAGGAAAGCGAGTACGTAGATGTCGAATTCTACAGTTCAACCAACCATCGAATAGGGCCATCACTCAGGATTGCAAGGGTGATCCTATATAAGTGAGAAAGTAGAGGTAGAATACGTGCTCGGGGTATATGAGAAGGTAGCCGAGGCTATACTCGCATCCATTAAACCCGACCTCAATGATATCCCAAAAGAATGCAGGGGCGAGGTGGTTGAGAATCACTCCATATTAGTAATCAGGTTCTCATGTAGTAAAGCCAGTATTTTAAAAGCCTTAAATAACAGCTTTACAAATATAGTACTCATGCTATTAGACTTGGTAAGGTGTTTAGGAAATGAGTGAAAAAACCCTCCCGCCCGAGGTCCAACAATTGCTAATCCAGTATCAGACCTTAAGGGAGCACCAGGCTAGAATAGATGCTGAGCTAAAAATGGTTGAGGCTGAACTCAGCGATGTAGAGAATGTAATGGATACTCTAAAGAATGTTGATGATAGTACAGAGCTATACAAGGTCGTAGGACATGTCATCGTCAAGAAGAGCAAGGCAGATATCGTGAAGGAACTCGAGGAAAGAAAAGAGCTACTTGTGGTTAAAAGAGATAAGTACCGTAAGCAATTAGAATTCCTCAACAAGCAGGTTAACGAGTTGGAGGGACGCATTAAGGAGGCATTAAGCAAGCATGGATTATCAATCGAATGACAGGGTTCTCGGCAGAATAAATATTCAGGGACTCACCGAGGATATGCTGGAAAATATAATCAGTAAAGTAGATGAGAAAATATCAGAGTACCTAGTATCAAAACTACCTAAAAAGACCTATTTCAACACCATTATAAGCATTGAAAAAGTGGGGGACGGCTTGAACCTCGTATTAGACCTGGAAGCAACAGGCCCCTTCGGCGATGTATACAACTATGAACAAATACTACAGGATGCAATCAATTATGCCAGAAGCATCTTCGAGGAATTACTCAATGAATATGTATCCAGAGAAACCCATTAAACGCTAAGGCGGACAAGCTTTTTCAGCCTAGATGCAAATGCCATGATTTCTAATAGTCCTTAACCGATCAAAGCATTGCTAAGGGATGTTCTAACCTGGTACCAAGCTCAAAATTAAAGTTTTATAATCAGATTATACTTATTCGTGAAAGATAATGGGGATCGAATATGGTTAAGTTTAAGCAGACCAGCGAAGTATTAAAGATAATGGGGAATATCGAGCAGATCAGGAACATAGGTATTACAGCCCACGTTGACCATGGAAAGACAACTCTATCCGACACACTGTTAAGCGCTGCAGGATTAATTTCCGAGAAGATAGCTGGTCAGGCCCTGGCATTAGACTACCTTGATGTCGAGCAGAAGAGGCAGATGACGGTTAAGGCTGCAAATGCGAGCCTATACCACGAGTACAAGGGTAAGCCGTATCTAATAAACCTGATAGATACACCTGGTCACGTCGACTTCCAGTCCAAAACCATTCGTGCCCTAAGGGTGATAGATGGCGCTATAGTCGTTGTAGACGCTGTAGAAGGCGTTATGACCCAGACCGAGATGTATCTCCGTGTAGCATTAGAGGAACGGGTCCGCCCGGTGCTTTTCATAAATAAGATAGATAGATTGATAAAGGAGTTAAGGTTATCACCAACTGAAATCCAGCAGAGGCTAGTCCAAATAGTCAGGGATGTGAACACGCTTATTGCTACATATGCTGATAAAGAATTCCAGAAAGCCTGGCTACTAGATCCAATGAAGGGACAGGTGGCATTTGGCTCAGCAAGAGACCGCTGGGGGCTTACAATACCCTTGGTGCAGCAGAAAGGAATAAAGTTCTCTGACATAGTCGATGTCTATACTAGAGGTAAGGAGGCTGTTGCAGAGCTACAGAAGATAGCCCCCTTACATGAAGCAATATTAGACATGGTTGTTAAACACATTCCAAACCCGAGAGAGGCTCAGAGATACAGGATTCCAAAGATATGGCACGGCGACCCCAATCACGAAATCGTAAAGCACTTAATAGAGGCTGATCCAAACGGTCCATTAGTGATGCTGATAAATGATATAAGGGTTGACCCTCACGCTGGATTAGTTGCGACTGGTAGAATATATTCGGGTACCCTTAGACCCGGTGAAGAAGTCTGGCTGGTGAATGCTAGAGCACCACAGAGAGTATTACAGGTAAGCCTCTACATGGGTCCATATAGAGAGCTAGCTGATGAAATAACAGCTGGCAACATAGCTGCTGCACTGGGATTAGAGAAAGCCAGGTCTGGTGAAACAGTGGTATCAATGAAGTACAAGGACACTATGACGCCTTTCGAGAAGCTCAAGATGATAACCGAGTCGGTTGTCACAGTTGCTATAGAGCCGAAGAACCCCCAGCAGACAACAAAGCTCATTGATGCATTATATAAGTTGCACCTAGAGGATCCAAGCCTTATAGTGAAAATAAATGAGGAGACTGGCGAGTACCTACTCAGCGGTGTAGGCACGTTACACATAGAGATAGCTTTAACGCTTTTGAAAGATCTATATGGGCTCGAGGTAGTTACCTCTCCGCCTGTCATAGTGTATAGGGAAACCATTAGGGATAGAAGCCAGGTATTCGAAGGGAAGTCGCCTAACAAGCATAATAAGTTCTACATAAGTGTTACACCATTAAATGAGGAGACGCTCAGGTTATTATCCGAAGGCATTATAATGGAGGACATGGATGCACGTGAGAGAGCTAAGATACTGAGAGAACAAGCTGGATGGGATGCCGACGAGGCTAGAAGAATAATGGCTATTGATGAAAACCTGAATATACTCATTGATATGACAACAGGTGTACAATACCTGAGGGAAGTCAAGGACACTATCATACAAGGCTTTAGACTGGCAATGAGGGAAGGCCCATTAGCAATGGAGCCTGTTAGAGGTGTGAAGGTCGTATTACATGATGCGGTGATCCACGAAGACCCTGCACACAGGGGACCGGCACAGATATTCCCAGCAGTTAGAAACGCTATATTCGCTGGTTTCCTAACGGCTAGGCCAACAATACTTGAACCCATATTAAAGCTCGATATAAGGTCCCCAATGGAGTATATAGGCAACATCTCCTCAGTGATAACGAAGAAGAGAGGTAAACTCATAGAGGTGCAGCAAATGGAGACCACAGCTAGGGTAATAGCTGAGATACCTGTGTCAGAGTCATTCGATATAGCTGATATGCTGAGAAATGTTACAGCAGGTAAGGCTATCTGGGGACAGGAATTCAGTAGGTGGGCGCCGGTTCCCGAGAACATGTTAATGGATCTAATCGCGAAGATTAGAACCAGGAAAGGGCTGAAACCAGAGCCGCCTAAACCCGAGGACTTCCTATCTCCATAGTTGTTTTCAATTATACATAATTTTTCCATAGGCACCTCGCAATAAATTTTATAAAATAATTTATAATCCCCTTAGGATTCTTATGAAATAATGATGCCGGGGTAGCTTAGCTCGGTAGAGCGCCGGGCTGTTAACCGCTTAAGCGAGAAGCCTGGTGCGGAAACCCGGTGGTCCGGGGTTCGAGTCCCCGCCCCGGCGCTGCTCACTGAATCACTATTTCGTCTCCGACTTTGGGAATATAGATATTGATATCGCTACCCAGCTTCTCAAGGATCACGTCTCTTAAAGAGGTGGCTTCATCCTCGTTTCCATGGATTATAACAATGTTCTTTAGTGATGTCCTGTATCTTGATATTATATCTAGTAGTCCATCCTGCCCTGCATGACTGGAGAAATCAAGCCATTCAACCCTTGCATTAACCCTATCGATTTCCAGCTCTGGAATCCCTCCCTCTTCTAGTAATTTATGGCCATTACTATTGGGTGCTTGATAGCTCACCATCACTATTGAGTTCCTCGGATTCTGATACATTTTCTTAAGGTAGTAGACGCTGGGACCTCCCTTGAGCATTCCAGCTGAAGCTATTATTACACAGGGCTTGTTTATGATTTTCTTTCTTTCCTTCGCACCTGTAACAAAGTTGACTGTTTCAAAGACTTTAGCAAAGAGGGATGAATCCTTCAAGTACTTCTTGTATCTGAGATATATCTCGGTTATATCTTTGATCATGCCATCCAAGTATATGTCAACATAGGGTGCTTCCGCAGCTATTAACGTGGCTATCTCCTGACTCCGCCCAACACTGAAAGCCGGTATTAGGACGGTCCCTTTCCTATCAATAGTCTCCTCAACTATCTCCAACAGTTTCTTTTCAACAATGTATCTAGGAGGATGATTTCTACCCCCATATGTTGACTCAATGAGTATTGTTTCAACATTTAGTTCCAGGGTCTCGGCACCTGGTAAAGTCCATGTATCCCTGTTATTAATATCACCAGTATACATTAACCTATGCCCACTACCTGTTTCAAGGTACGTCATGCTACTACCAATAATGTGTCCCGCGTTCTCCAGGACCAGTTTAAATCCTTCCTCCTCGTATTTCTCACCATACTCGAGGAAGACCGTGTTATCATATAGGTTCTCGAACTCCCTCATATCATATTCTATAACAGCAGAGTTCAGCTTCAAGAAATCTATAACTAATAACCTAGCTACCTCCATAGTTGGCATGGTTGAGAACGCCTTTGGTCTCCCCGTTATGTATAGGTATGGTGCTGCACCAACATGGTCTAGGTGGGCATGTGATATTATTAACCCGCTTATTTCAAGGGGCTTCACATGATGAGGGAGCCTAGGTAGATCCCTTTCATCGAAGTTTACCCCGTAATCCAGTAGGAATTTCTGGGAGCCATCCTCAATAAGATACGCTGCCCTACCTACTTCTCTACCTCCTCCAAGCACCTTAATCTTCAACATTGTATCACCAAAGTCATGGTAAACAACTCAATGAAACCCATTGAGGGAAACATATTTTTAGTGCTCTACCATATTGATTTATAGTCAAGCTTTTTATAACTTGGTGTTTATCATGTTCGCATCTAATCCACGAGAGTTAAAAAGGCTTCTGAAGAAGATGGGTATTGATGTCGAGGAGTTGACTGGTGTAAAAAGAGTCGAGATAGTTCTCGAGGACAAGAAGATACTTGTTAAAGAGCCACAGGTACTAGTATTCAAGGCGAGTGGACAGGTATTCTACCAGGTTTCAGGCATCCCGGAGACAATTCAGCAAAGCGAGGAAGCTAAGCAAGTTGAAGAAGTGAAGATACCCGAGGAAGACATAAGGTTCGTCATGGAACAGACAGGGGCTAGTTACGAGAAAGCCAGGGAAGCTCTATTAAAGACAAGGGGAGATATTCTGCAGGCAATAATGATTCTCAGAGAAGGATGAAGGATCCATGCGAAGCATGGATACACCACTACATGTTAAGGAGTCTTTCACATCGTACAAGGTTTTAAGCAAACCACACTACCTGCTCGGAGTATACTATGATGGAAGGCTGGGGAAAGCAATACTAGAGTTCCTCGATGAGGATGGCAGTAAACTGGTAAAAATAATGGATCCAGTTGGGCATAAGCCATATTTCCTAACAGATCTAAGCATTGACGAGGTAAAATCATTAAATGATATAGCCAGGGATAAGTATGTCGAAGGCTTCGAGGAAGTATATAAGACTAACCCGTTAACCATGAAGAAGATCAGAGTCACCAAGATAATCACGAGAGACCCATTAGCAGTGAAGAAGCTAAGGTCAAAGATGCCTAGTAACGCCTCTGTATGGGAAGCTAAAATCAAATACCATAATAACTATGTCTATGATAATGGATTAATCCCGGGAATGAAGTACATCATCGAGAACGATGGCTCCAAGCCGAGAATAACACTGGTGAAACCCGAGATACCGTTAACACTGATACAATCGTTAAGGGAATTATTTAAGAACGAGCCCGAGGAAACTATTAAACTAGCCGAGGACTACCTACTACTATTTGAGGAAGCGCCGCCAAAAGCATTGAGAATAGCTATCGATATCGAGGTGTATACGCCCTTTAAAGGTAGAATACCTAATCCAAGACAGGGAGAATACCCTGTTATCAGTATAGGGCTTTCATCAAATAATGGCTTTAGAAAGGTACTTCTACTGGGGAGAAGATTCAAAGAGAGATTCGACTACATGTCTGATGACTACCCTGTCGATATTGAGGTTGAGGTATTCGACTCAGAGAAGGCGTTGATCCTTGAAGCTCTCAAGACTATTTCAAGGTACCCTGTAGTACTCACTTATAATGGGGATAACTTCGACTTAATGTATATTTATACAAGGGCCATAAGACTAGGGATACCGAGACACACAATCCCATTCATCCTCGGCGAGGACATGGTTAGAATTGATACAGGGATACACCTAGACCTCTATAAGTTCTTCTCGAATAGAGCCGTGAAGAACTATGCCTTTGGAGGCAAGTACCAGGAGGAGAAGCTTGATGCGGTGTCCTCGGCACTCATCGGCATATCTAAAATAGGGTTTGAGGAGGCGATCGGCGATATCTCGGCATCCCACCTTATAGCTTACAACATGAGGGATGCCGATATAACTCTACAGTTAACTATATTCAGCAACGAGCTTGTATGGAAGCTAATGATTCTACTAGCCCGTATTTCCAAAACAAGTATCGAGGATGTGTGTAGACGACAGATATCTAACTGGATACAGAACCAGTTCTTCTGGGAGCATAGGAGGCTGGGATATCTTATACCTAATAGTGAGGATATAAGAAGGTATGCTGGTAAAGCAGGTACAAAAGCGACTATCGAAGGTAAGAAATACGCTGGTGCACTGGTAATTGAGCCTCCACGAGGCATATTCTTCAATGTAACAGTACTAGATATAGCGTCACTGTACCCAAGCATAATTAAAAAATATAATTTAAGCTATGAAACGGTTGATATGCCCTGGTGTAAGTCGACAATAGATATAATTGATGAAACGGGTAGAAAACTACACGTGGTCTGCGTTGAGAAACCTGGTTTAACAGCACAGATCACGGGTATACTGAGGGATTTTAGAGTTGGAATATACAAGAAGAGAGCAAAGGATAAGACATTACCTAAAGACCTACTGGCATGGTATGACGTTGTCCAACGCGCTATAAAAGTCTTCATTAACGCGAGCTATGGCGTCTTCGGTGATGAACGATTCTACTTATTCTCGCCAGCTGTGGCTGAAAGCGTTACAGCCATGGGTAGGAAGTCTTTTCTAACAATTATTCTCAAAGCTGCCGAACTAGGGATAAAGCCATTATATGGCGACACAGACTCTATCTTCGTGTGGAATCCTAACCAAAGCCAGCTGGAGATGCTCCAGAAATGGATACTGGAAAACCTCGGCTTGGAAATAGAGTTGGATAAGGAGTTCACATACGTGGTTTTCACAGGGTTGAAAAAGAATTACCTAGGCAGGATGAAGGACGGGGGGATCGAGATAAAGGGGCTCGTCGCAAAGAAGCGGAACACACCAGAGTTTCTTAAGGAGCTATTTAAGGAGATGCTAGAGAAGATGAAGGCTATTGAAACCCCTGAGAACTTCGTGGTGTTCGTTGACTGGCTTAGAGAGATGCTGAAAGAATATTATGATGGATTAAAGCGGAAGGAGATACCATTGGATCATCTAGCGATAAGGGTTGCATTAACCAAGCCTCCTTCAAGTTATAATAAAACGAAGCCACCACATGTAAAGGCAGCCCAGCAATTAATCGATTATGGTATCAGCGTGCAGGAAGGCGATATAATAACCTATGTTAAAGTAAAGAGCAGGGACGATTATAAGGCAATACAGTTAACCAGGCTTCATGAAGTAGATCCTGAGAAATATATTGAATTATTGAAGAGCGGGTTAGAGCAATTATTATCCGCTCTCTCCATAAAATGGGAGGACATAGTTGGAGTAAAGCTAGCAAGCTATATGTCACAAAGATAAATGGTGTTCGATATTGGAATCCCGCATTAAATTAATGTTGGCTGTAACCATTATTCTAGTGATTTTATCGACAATACTACATATGCCCATAGAAGTCCAGGAAGCGGTTTTTAAGCATGTGATACTGGGCTCCCCCCTATACAATGATGTATACGCCCTAGTTAAATACGTGTTCTATAGTGAGCCATGTAATCAAGCCAGTTGGTTCTGGATAGATAGAAACGATGCTTTTTCTCTTTGCAGGGGTGGATCAGCCCTAGTCATCCCCTTTATAGATTACAGGTTAAACCAGCCTCCCCTCGCAGGTTTCATCCTAGCTTTGATCACCATGTTTGGCCTACAGTACTCGGCTGGACCAGGTGTTTTTCTAACGATCTCCTACATGCTTCACTCGATCCTCTCTGCCATTGCGATCACCTATAGTGTCTACAGGGCATCCACCCGGTTCACTGCCAGGCTCTACCCGCTCTATGCTTTAACCATTGTGGTTTATGGTGTTTACGGTTTCGACACTTATGCGCTACCATTTATTATCGAGGCCTTGATAAGTATTAGGGAGGGTAAGCTGGATAAGGCTGGATTATTCTCAGCGCTTGGTATGTCAATAAACTTTTTCACAATGGTCTTACTGGGTTTACTAATATATCTAGTAATCAGAGACAATATGGAGGGGAAATCCGTTATCACAGGCATACTGTTCGGATTAACCCCATACTTTATTATCGTATTCCTTGCCCCAGATTATCCAGGCTACATCTTAAACAACATGCTTCAACCAGCCTTTAATAACGGAGTCTTCTTACTACTCACATCAAAGCTGAGTGAGGGAGCCGCATATGCTTTCAACACTGGACTATGGCTATTTTTGATGCTAACGCTCTACTCTATGAGCCCGCCTCTAACTACTCATGATAAAGAGGAGGTCTTGAGATACATTACAATATTAATGTTTTCATTATACAGCATACATCCACAAATGGTTCCACAGACACTTGTAATCACGCTCCTCCCACTAATAGCAACAAAGATGCGTGGAAACACTTTATTAACCCTGCTAATAGAGGCGGCCAACGCCTTAATCATCGCCCTATGGTTTGAGGCGGCAACTATTTCCAGCTACTTATCGAGCATCCTAGGCATAGTTCCATCGCCTCAGCCAACCTCCCTAGACAACCCAGTCCAATGGGTGGTTCAATTCAGGAACGCATTAGCAGTAGTATACAGTATAGACCTACTACTGACCTCTCTCAGCCCTGAAGGATAACACAGTCTCATCAATGAAATGAAGCCGTGTGGAAACAACGCCGGGGGCGGGATTTGAACCCGCGCGGGGAATCCCCCACCGGCTTAGCAGGCCGGCGCCCTACCAGGCTAGGCGACCCCGGCTCCTGTTTTTTGAATTACATCTAAGACTTAATAACTTTTTCCCATTTAGCCTTCTTCTTTACAGATGTAAACCCAGAATAGATGTGGAGAAACTAGCAAGCCCGCCAAGAGCAGTTATTAATATAGGGTAGGTAATCTATTTAGCTGAAGGGGGTTTTATTGGTTAGGGAGAGAATACTGGTAATTGTTATCGCTGTGATTGCTATCATGGTTTTCGCTCTTAACGCGTACCACTTTGAAGAACTTGAATCGGTGAAGATGGGTAAGGGCTATGTATCTGATGAGGTATGGTATGTAGGCTCCGCACGCACTATACTCGTCAAGGTTTTCGGATTGGAACCCAGGATGCCTGAGGATAACTATGGCTACACGATAATCTATAATGGCCAGATAGATTACTCACTGATAATGAGGATAGCTGGAAAGCTCGGAGTATCCATACGGAGCGACTACAGTGATTTAAAGGCATTCTATGCTTCGGGGTACAAGGGTAATCTAACCCTTTTCATCGATGAGATTAAGAAGTATATTAGTGTAAGCGATGTAATACCCGGGTGGATGATGCCTGATCACAATGGTATAAACAACTACATCAACCAAGAGCACCCGCCGCTAGGCAAGTATATCACTGCGGCCGTAATGTACCTAGTGGGGGATCAGCCATTATACTGGAGGCTACCCGTGGTGCTGCTTGGAGCATTATCGGTAATACTGGTTTACTCATCTATGAGGAAGCTTACTGGTAATATCGTTGTTGCATTTGCTACCTCATTGCTATTCATGGTGGATCCATTGACTAGGACGCTTTTCTCCATAGTACTCCTAGATGGTTTCACAACTTTCTTCTCCATACTCTCATTCCACTACGCGGTAGACAGGAAGTACTATGAATCACTTATAGCCGGCATTATCGCTGGATTATTCAAGTTCACCGGGTTATTCACGTTGATACCACTACTAATACTTTACCTTAGGAGGGAGCTCAGGAAAAACCCCTCTTTCGCCAACCTGGCTTACACTACAATAGTATTCATACTCGCTGCCACATCACTATTCCTACTGGCATTCACATGCGTATCCATACCATTAATAAGGTATATGGGTCTAGGCAACTGGGTCAAATACTCTCTGCTCGGTTCTATAGAGTGGCATACAAGCATAAAGTGTAATGGGCCATGTCCGGGTAGTTCTTCTCCTTGGGACTGGTTTCTAGGTGTAAACGGGTTTACTGTATACGTGGATCCAACGGTGGTAGCTATTGGGTTCTACCCGTTTTGGTCCACTGTGCTAGTATCACTAGTGTTGCTGGCTCCGTTAATCATCAAGGACAAGAGGTATGGCATCCTCTGGATTTACCTGGTAGGAGTATTCACAGGCTACCTTATAGTATGGGCTATGGGAGGGAGATCACAGTATAGTTTCTACAGCATACAATTGGCTCCATTCACATACATGTACCTGGCATACATGGTTGTCTACGTGTTGAATAAGGATAACATTACCTACGTGGGTAGTTCATACAGTAAATTATTCTCCTACATCGTCAAGCTATTATTGAGTTAGGGGCATTAACTAGGTCAAGGATTTTTAAGCTTTCTGTGAAGCCCATAATATTACCGGGGTTTAATATGTCGGGTGTTATGCCAAAGATGCGTTTAATCACGGTGAAAATGCCTGAGCTCTACGTTGAAGGGATAGATGAGCTGGTCAGAATAGGTAGGTATAGTAGTAGGAGCGAGGTTATAAGGGTAGCGATCAGGGATCTACTAAAGAAGGAGCTCTGGATCAGGGAGGCCTCCGAGATATAGTTTTTCAAAAGTAGAGTCTATCTTATACACTATCCTGTATTACTCATGGAGAGTCCACGTGCCTTATCGAAAACTATTTTAACTACTGGATCAAAGGGGTCTAGAATTCTCATACTCATAGGTGGGTTGAAGTCAGGAAAGATCCTCCTCAGCACAACGAGTTTTATTGGTTGCCTATACATTAGAGGATTCACTACCTCAATTGCCATAGCGTTTTTCGAGCCACTTATATAACTGTAGTCCTCGCCGGAGACCCCTATATCGCCTAGAGACCTGAGTTTTTTCCAAATGTATTCGGGATGTCCCTTTATAACTCTACCGGCAGTGAACTCGCCCATAACGGCCTTCACTCTCCCGGTTACATATAGTATTACTCTATCGCCTTCATCTACATATAAGCCGAGAAACCTCCTTAACTCAAACTTCTTAACTCCCGTGAATATCCTGTAAGCGTACACTGGCTTAATACTGAAGATGAACGTATTCATTTTCCGGCTTACCTCTTCCCTAGATTTATAAGGATACATGAATCTTTTATAGGATCGATGCTGAAGGTTGGTATTTCTGATTAGTGATGAATGACGCCAGGACTGAGCAGTAATGAGTGCAGGCGATATAATAAGTGAAAACGACGATGTATTAATAGTGTTTGATGAGAAAAGGAGGTTTATTGTTAAGGCTAGGAAAGAAGGAGTCCTAGGTACAGATAAAGGGGTTGTAAGGCTCAGTGATTTGATTGGGAAACCATATGGCTCCATTGTTAAAACCTCGAGAGGAATAGAAGTACTGATTCTTAAACCCCTTCCATTCGACTATTCCCTACTAGTTCAACGTGTAACACAAGTGATTTACCCGAAGGATGCCGGCTTAATGATCTACCTCTCAGGAATCAAACCCGGCTCTAAAATAGGTGAAGCCGGAGTTGGCTCTGGAGCACTCACAGTAATGCTGGCTAGTATTATTGGGGATGGTGGGTTGCTATATGGATTCGATATCTCTGAGAAAAGCCTCGAAAACACGAAGACCAGGCTTGAGAGGGTTGGCTTAATCAATAGGGTTAGATTACTTAAGCATGATATAAGGGAACCGGTCTCACTAGGCGAGACCCTCGACTCATTCTTCCTGGATATACCAGATCCCTGGAACGCTGTAAACACCGTTGCAGGGTTAATAAAGACAAGCGGGACGCTATTAGTCTATGTTCCAACGATTAACCAGGTTGAAAAAACAGTGTTGAAACTACAGGAATCCGGTTGTTTCACCGATATACATTCCTATGAAGTATTACTTAGAGAGTATAAAGTAGATAGGGATGCGGTTAGGCCCTTCACCAGGATGGTGGGTCACACAGGGTACATCATCTTCGCTAGGAGGATCAAGTGTAATTTAGGCACCTAATACTAGGAAACCGTTTCCCGCCCCAGGTTTTCTGGGTCTTCATGGGGTGGTTTATCATGGTTCCTCCCCCGGCTCCCTCCCCGTAGACAGCCATGGGTCTCGGGGAGCTAAGGGGTCGCCAATAGACTTAAAGAATCTAGCGCTTATACATTTAAACGGGTAAAGCAAGGAGAGCATTAAGCATCCTACAAAACTCTTAAAAGACCCACAACCCAGAAAACAGCAACATACCTACAGATGCCTACCTTTAATATATAGGTACACTACATGTGTTAAGCCGTTATCATCCCTTACCTCAATCATTTTCTCATGCTTCCAGCCAGGTATCCTGAACTCGTGGCTCACGATCCTGGTTCCATCTCTTAGCTCTTTATCGAACTTGGGGCGTAGCACCTCGTTGACGGATGTTAATAGGAAAAGCGTTACTATCGTTGCCTCACTGATATCGGTTTCGAAGAAGTCTCCCTGTATAACTATTGCTTTATCACTTATCCCCTCCTCGTTTATCCTTCTCACAGCCTCTTTAACCCTCTCACTATCTCTCTCGATCCCGACAGCCTTCTTCACGTTAAACTCTTTCACAGCTACTACGAGGATGCGTCCATCACCGCATCCCAAGTCATATAATATATCATCCTTGCCTGCACCGGCAAGCTTAAGCATTTCCCTAACAACAGGATAGGGCGTAGGAACGAATGGGACAAAGTACATTGAAAACCCCTATGAACTTTCAAGCCTACTATAATTCAACTCCTAGTTCTCTCAGCTTATTAACCATGACCTCTAATGCCTTCTCCTCGTCTGGTTGTAATCTCTCGTTTAATGGAAGCTGCGAGAGAACCCATTGTACTCTTCCATCATCCAGTTCCACGAGTATCTGCGGTAACCATGACATGCCAAGGTCATCTTTATCACCATATTCTACTAGATATACGTAATCCTCCTTCCTTACCTCGAGCTCAACACCCATCTTCTTACTCAGGGCCTCAGCTATCTTTGCCCATAATTTATGGTATGGGTGGTGTTCTGCGGTCACCAATACTACCTTTCTCACTTTAACCATATACATCCCCTACTTCACATTGTTCTCATTCATTAATCAACTTGTTTAAATATTTATCCACATCAAGGAACTGGCCTCCTCCCCGCCCTAAAAGGACGAGGCTTTCAGTTGTAATAATGCAGTAAACCTATACTACATATCACCTATCAATACTAATGAATATTCCACACCTAGAATTCGTTAAGATCACGTTAATACTTGTACATTTGAATCGCCCAGTATATACTAGTATTTAACATAGGAGCTTTTGATATCTGTGGCTGTTATGATCTTTCCTCGAATATGGAATAGCCTTAGCATCAATGAAAGCTTTATAATACGTATACGTATATGTATACTTAGGGATATATTATGGGTAGTAGGGTTGTTCCTGTTAGACTCGATGATGAAACGTTGAGACTTATTGATGAGCTCGTGAATCTAGGTGTTTATAATTCAAGAAGCGAGGCTTTAAGGGACTTGATTAGGATTGGCGTTAAGCGTGTTGGAAGAGTTAAAGTAATCATTGAGGCTGTAGACAAGCTTTTCGAGCTAGAGGAAGATGAGGGGGATATACCGATTAAACTCGAAGGTTCTCTGAAACAGTTACTAGCTGAACGGGAGAGGTTTTAAGCCTTGATCTACGTTGACACAAGTGTGATTGTTGCTGCTCTTGACCCAATGGATCCTAGAAGAGATGAGGCAAGAAAAACTCTAGAAGCCCATGAAGATAAAGTAGTGTCTGAGCTAGTGGTAACTGAACTTGCAAGCATACTTGCTAGACAACATAACCTACTTACCACTGTAAAAGATAAGCTAGAAATAAGTGAGCGTGTAACACTCATAGCCATTATCCTGTATATTATGAAAAGGTTTAACTTTAGGTATATCAATGTGAAAGGGTCTTCGAGAAGCCCAATTGGTCGATTCTATAAGCCCTTGGCGTATGGGATAGAATTAACAGGGAAATTGAGGCTTAAAACACTTGATCTACTTCACCTGGCTTACATTAAGGCCATGAAAGAACAAGGTGCACAGATACACGCTCTACTAACAGCTGATGCGGACTTTAAAAACAGCGAAGAAGACATTAGGAAAGCTCTTGGAATAACGATTAAACTATTGTCCTCCTCCCCGTCCTGAAGTAGTGAAGATCCCTTGAATGATTCATCGGTTTCCCGCATCTATTCCGGGTTACATCTGTAACTATAATCGGTAGGTTGTTTCATCGAATAACGAAAACTGTGCTCAGTAGCAACACCTGGTTTCCGACGTAGAGGTATTGACGGGAGAGACAACCGTTTGTCCCTAGATGTTCACTCCACTCATTTTATATGAATTCGTGGTCTCATCTAGGGACTTCCGCCTCGCCCACAGGTCACGTGCTATCACCGTGGGTTCATGGGCGGCTGTCGAGCCCAACGGCACGGGGCTCCCATCTACGAAGAGCCCTGCGGGGCTTGGAGCAGTGCTCCCATCGCCCCGCAGGCTTCAACAACCTCTCCAACATTCGATCCCAACTGTCTATAAAATTTCCTCAATGACCTTAATAAACGTTTCTGCCCCTAGAGTATTTCCATGAAATTAACTACAACCTGTGGCACGCTCAGAGATGAACTCTATAAGGTTAGAGAAGCAGTCGTCGCCTCAGAATTCGGGTGTTTTTTATCAGAGACTCTTTAAGTTATATACTAGCTTAACTCTAGAAGACTACAAATCTGGCTTGTGGACCCAGAGTCTCCGATAGTTGATGAACCGCTGTAGGCGACTCTAAGCCGCACCATGATGAACCCGAGGACATCAATAAAAACCATAAACAACAGCTCTCAGGTGAAATTGCGCTGAAAGAATATTTTCAGCACATGGAGCCGATAGTTATTAACACCTTTAGGTGAATGCAGGTTTCTCCTTTCTTTCTTCCTCGGGACGTACTTTCACTATGCCTAAGTGCACTGCACATGATATACAATAACATTTCCTCACCGGGTATTTCTGTATTATTGCCCCTTTCTTCTCAAGCTCCTCGGCTAGCTGGGGAGGTACGGGGCTATACATTCTTGTAACACATATAGCCTTATCCTCCGGAACCCTCCTCCCACACTGATCACATTGTACATATCCTACTTTACCCTTATCTCCTTTCCTCCTACCTCTACTCTCCCTCTTTTTCGGCATATTTAATCACCACTAGTTAACTGTGTGAACGTATCCCAATAAGCCATTAATAAATCTTGAATCCCATTATAAAAACCTTTGGGGAACTGTTGTGGGTTCTAAATCCTAAAGAATTTTATTAGGTTTCTAAAGTTAGTTATTGATAGAGGCAAAATAAATTACCCTGGAGATCTTTCATGAAGTGGAAGTGTAACCATTGTGGTTTCGAGGCTGACGCGTTTAGTGAATACCATTGGAGATGTCCTCGTTGTGGTGGACCCCTAGATCTTGTTTACGATGGTAAGCTTGAGAAAACCAGCTCGAAGAATATCTGGGAGAAATATGGCGGTACAATA
Organism: Desulfurococcus amylolyticus Z-533; assembly: GCF_000513855.1. Lineage (NCBI taxonomy): Archaea > Thermoproteati > Thermoproteota > Thermoprotei > Desulfurococcales > Desulfurococcaceae > Desulfurococcus > Desulfurococcus amylolyticus. Next base: position 52,290 of record NZ_KI911318.1, on the reverse strand, counting down.
CCTTTGAAACCAGAGAAGACAAGGAGGGAGGGTAACACACCACTAGTTGAGGAGAAAATCGATGGAATGACACTTCTCTTCAAGCTTGAATACCTTAATCCAGGCGGTAGCTTCAAGGACCGGGGTTCAGCACTAGCCATATACTATGCCTATAAATTAGGCTTCAAGAATGTTATCGAGGATACCAGCGGTAACACAGGTATCTCGGTAGCCCTCTACTCAAGACTCTACGATTTAAAGACAAGAATATACATGCCTAAAACAGCCCCACCAGGTAAAAAGAAGGTCATCAAGGCGCTCGATGCGGAAATAATTGAGGCCCCTACGCGAGGCGATGCAGCTGAAATGGTTTTAAAGGAGGCACTTACGGGAGCATACTACGTGGCACATACTTGGAGCTACTTCTATATAATGGGGGCGTCCACAATAGCCTGGGAGGTTCTCGAAGAGGATGTACCCGACTACGTTATATCGCCAATAGGATCAGGCGGCTTATTCCTTGGATTAGTAAAAGGATTCGAGAAGGCCCTTGAAGCAGGCTGGATAACCAAGATGCCTAGATTCATAGGTGTTCAAGGCTATAGCACACAACCAGTTTATAAAGCATTTAAAGGAGTCACTCAGCCAGGAGAGGACTCGAGTCTCGCGGATGGAATAATGGTTCCAAACCCGCCTAGACTGAATGAAATAGTTAATGCGTTGCATAAATACCAGGGAGACGTCATCCTAGTCGGCAATACCGAAATACTGAGGGCATGGAGGGAACTATGGGAGCTTGGATTCCTTGTAGAACCAACCTCTGCATCCATTTATGCTGCACTAGAAAAGATTAAGAACCAGCTTTCAGGCAAGAAAGTACTACTAGTATTAACAGGCTCAGGGCTGAAAAACATACCAGATATCTAGTTATCTAGTTAATTGGAGAAAACTGTTAAATATAGAAGTTATAATACTTAACAAGAAGCCGTGGACGTAGCCCCATGGATCAACCAGGACAACAGGCCAGAGCCTTATCCACGCCGGTTCAACCCCGGTTAAACCCATGAACGCTGGTGTCCAGGGTTAGGTTGCTCCCTTCCGGGCCTGGCCGGGTTCCCCTGGCTAAGGTGGTTCACCCCCTCCCTCCAGAGGGGGCTCCACCTCCACCAGCCCCATGGGGCGGGGGTCATTACCTGACGTGGGGGATGGCCTGTTGTCCTGGTTGATCCATGGTTATCTGACCCGGCTAGAGCCGGGCCCTCCCTACGTCCACGGCATAATAATATTATTGCATCAGAGATTATTAATCATGTTTTCATGGTTCTATGGGAGCAGTATTAAGAGCAGTATTATTACGCCGATGATGTTTATTATGTTTCCATACTTGTTTCCAGCGAGCTCGTTGATTATTCTACCACCATCGGTTATGAATAATGGTGCGGCATTAAGTATTGAGAGGCTTAAGTTAATCGTGTACATCCATAGTAAGAACTTGTAGAGTAGGAACGCGGGTAACCCGCCTAAGTACTCGAGGAGCTCTATTCTAGGCGAGCTAGACAAGTATATCCCTATCCTCTCATCATTCACTCCAATAGGGATGACTAAATTCACGTAACCTGTATCCCTTCTCCAAACAGTTAAATTAAGCGATGTCGGCTTTGCGATCATCTTGACAACAGGTATATCGTTTATACTTTTAACCAGACTCCCATTTATACTCGTAATCACATCGTATGCATGTATACCATATCTGTATGCTGGGCTCCCTGGTTCCACATCGGTCACTAACATACCTATTGGAGACGTTGCTAGTGTTAATAGTACAAGGGATACTGTTGCTAGGATAAGGTTTACCGCGACACCAGCTGAAAGAACTCCGAGACGCTTTAAAATCCTAGTTCTCCGGAACTCCTCTTCCTCAACCTCCACGTATGCGAGTGGTATGATGAGGGCGAGCATGATGCCGAAGGATTTAACTGGTATACCGTTCCTTATAGCCAACCGCGCATGGAAGAGTTCATGTAGTGATGCACTAATGCTTGCAGCAATAATGAATAGTAATGCATCCATGCCAACAACGTTTACCCCGGGTACGAGTACTACAACCCCTGTACTACCTATATAGAGCCTATTGAGTATGGAGATACCCACCATATAGAAGAATAGAGTCAGGGAGATGAAGTAGAGTATTGTTAGAACTATATTATGCAGAAACCTAGCCTCCCCAGAGGGAGAAGCCCTCCCCTCTGTCTTTCTCTTGATCACTAACACTACATACCCATGTATCTCAATACTACTATACTTACCCGCAAGGAAGTACCTATAAAACAAGTTCACGACAATCCAAAACGCTAGCAGTGAAGCAATAAAGATGTATAGTATATCCAAGCGTTTCACCAGATATATTCTTCAAAGTATAATACCCTCCACCCTATTTAATACCTTGAATCACTCATATATGATAAATTGAGTCAGTCGCCAATATATAAAACGAGAATAAGGAGATCAAACAGTATAGAAGGCATTAAGGGTATTGAACGGTGCCAGCCTTTGAAGAGGATTCAACCACAGACAACACCCGAATTTAGAGAAGTAATATATACTCCAGACCACTGGGAACTACTTAAGAAGCTCAGGGAGAAAGCAGTAGAATTACTAAAGATATTCGTGGACAACGGGTTAAACGCTTACGTTCATGGTAGTATAGCCAGGGGTGATGTATGGAGAGGAAGCGATATAGATGTATTTATCCCGGACACCATACCCAGCTATATTATTGAGACAATACTAGAGAAACATGGTGTTAAACCCTATGAACGCGTAATAATAATGGCTACCCCATCAAACACGCCTAAGGCATACATAATCCTTGACCAAGAGGAAAGAATAAGCGTGAGCTTTCCCCTATTGAAGCTCAAGCCGAGGGAATACGAGTTCTATAGATTTGGAGGTGTACTAGGCTACAACGGAATATTAGAGGGTAAGAGAGTCCCCGGCGTTAACAAGTCACTTATATTCATAGATCCCACTATTAAAGGACATTATGAACTACCTGTGAAAGGCTTTGAGGAATACGTTGCAAGGAGGCTCGATATAAGCATAGAGACCGTGCTGGAAAGAGAGAGAGTCTTAACCAGGAGAAGCAGTATAGGGAGAACAGGCGTCTTCATCAAGTATTACCTGGCATCCGATGAAACATTCGAGGACGCGTTGAGAGAGCTATCGCGAGAGAATGGTGTGTTAAGGAGAATGCTCTCCACGAAATAACCTATACCTGAGCACTGCTATTACCCCGCCGAACCCTTGGACCTCGAGGCCTACATCGCTTTTCCCGGGGACTATTACCACCTCTGCACCGGTTTCATATGCTTTCTCAAGGATCTCGTATACGCGGGCGCGCCTTTCATCATCGGGCTCGTGAAGTAGGTCACCGGCTACAACAATTCTTGAGACAGCTGCGTACACTACCGCCTCGTATACATCATCCACGCCGTATGCTACGAGCTGAGGATCCTTTATAATGAGCCTCTTAAACTCCTCAACTACTTCTTTAGCCTTAACAATACTTAAATCCCCGACAACCTGTTTAACCACATCCCTGCCAAGTAGCTCTGAAATCCCCTGGCATCCCCCTGTAGAGGTTGTATCCAGGTATACATGTTTCCTGTTGTCTCTCCTTATGTTTTCACCGAGCTTGTTCTTCAAGTCGCCTGGTCCAGCAATTATCACTGCATCTATTTCCTCCTGCTGTATAACATTATTTAATGCTGAGGCTACCTTACTTAGGTATTCGTCCAATATTTCCTCGTGTTCAACCCTATACATTTTTCCCGGGAGATCTGACTGTATCTCACTATGGTGTTTCACTCCTTGCTCGGTTAAAACGGCTATACATGCGCTATCATAGTCTATTGACACTAATAGTATTCTCCTCCTTCTAACCCCCTTCTTCAAGAGGTCTAGACTATGCTTACTCCAGGTTTCTCTCACTATGGCTAACTGGTCTCCCACACCAATAGCGATCGTGTGATAGTGACCCTTTACCCCGAATTCCTCTGGCCCCTCCACAACAATACCTCTGATCCTCAGCTTCTCCGTGAACTCCTGGAATTCAATTGCCTCGACGCGTAGCCCGAGAACCATCGGTATCCTTCTACTACTGCCACCCTCACCCGGCTTAACCTCCCTGCTCGTTCTAGCGTAGACTATATCCCCCTTTCTAAGAACCATGAATAATATCCATAAGTCATCGATGTCCTCCACTAGGATCCTTATGTATCCATTTCTCAAGTCCTCCTCCAGTACCCTCATCAACTACACCTTCAGCTGACACAGCATCTGCATGCTTTCTCTATAGTAATAGCTTTATGAGCGTATTAAGATATCATATTATTGAAGCGTGAAAAAACAATGGAGATCGAATTTTACCTTTTAGACGTAACTTATGAGGTTGTTGGCAAGGAACCCCATGTAATCCTATGGGGTATCACACGTAATGGTGAACGAGTAGTACTTAGAGACAGGAGGTTTCGTCCATATTTTTACGCCATTATAAATGAGAGGATAGATGCTGAAACCGTAGCCAGGAAGATAAGAGCCTTCAGCGAGGCTGAGTCGCCTATAATCGAGGTGAAGCCGACTGAGAAGAAGTACTTCGGGAAACCAGTTAAAGCATTAAGGATCACAACCGTGATCCCAGAGTATGTTAGAAAGTATAGGGAGAGGATAAGGGAGATTAGTGAGGTAGTAGATGTACTAGAGGCTGATATAAGGTTCAGCATGAGGTATCTCCTAGACCACGGGTTAGAGCCATGTGGATGGCATATTGCAGAAGTGATGGAGGCCCCTGTTCCAGCTAAATACAGGGCCACACGCTTCTACGAGGTCGTAAGCTCCATTAAACCCATAGGGGATACTAGGCCGCCTAAGGATCTACGGGTAATGGCGTTCGATATAGAGGTATACAGTGAAACCGGTACACCCCATCCGGAGAGAGACCCCGTTATAATAATAGGGGGGAAAACAAGCAGCGGCGAGGTCAAGCAGTTTATAGCTGAAGAATTAAGCGATAAAGATGTCATCACGGAATTCACAGACTATATCCTCAGGTACGACCCCGATATAATAGTGGGGTATAACAGTAGCAGGTTCGACTGGCCCTACCTAATGGAGCGTGCACGAGTAAACAACTTAAAGCTTGATGTAGGCCGTAGACGGGATGGACAGCCCTCTCAAAGCACTTATGGACACATATCAATACCTGGAAGAATCCATGTGGATCTCTTGAACTTCGCTGAAGAAATACCAGAGGTGAAGTTAAAGAGCCTGGACATCGTGGCTGACTATCTAGGTGTAATGAAGAGAAGTGAGAGAGTACTCATCGACTACATAGAGTTCCCAAGGTACTGGAGAGATCCGGCAAGAAAACCCTTGTTGTTGCGATATAATTTAGATGATGTAGAGTCAACAATGGGTCTGGCAGAGAAGTTCCTGCCTTTTGCAATGCAGTTGTCGAGTATAACAGGGCTTCCCCTGGATCAAGTTGGAGCGGCCAGCGTGGGGAATAGGCTTGAATGGTTTTTAATGAGGGAGGCCTTCCGCAGGGATGAATTGATCCCGAATAGAATTGAGAAAGAGGTCGAGCCCTACAAGGGGGCGGTGGTGCTGCAGCCATTACCTGGTATACACGAGAACATTGCTGTACTGGATTTCACAAGCATGTACCCTAACATTATGATAAAGTACAATATTGGGCCAGACACCATCATAAGGGAGGGTGTATGCCGTGAGAGTGAACACTATGTAGCACCCGAGGTTAAGCATTGCTTCCTGAGGGAGCCACCTGGATTCTTCAAAGGCGTACTTCAGATACTGCTCTCACTGAGGAAACAGATAAGGGGGGAGATGAAGAAGTATAAGACGGATTCACCGGAGTATAGATTGCTTGATGAGAGACAGAAGGCGATCAAGGTATTAGCTAACGCGACATACGGGTACATGGGGTGGGTAGCAGCTAGATGGTATTGCAAGGAGTGCGCGGAAGCTGTTACAGCATGGGGCCGTAGAACAATATTAAGTGTCATAGATTACGCTAGGGTAATAGGGCTTAAAGTAATATATGGCGACACCGACTCCCTCTTTGTTGAAAACATACCTGATAAAATAACCAGGCTCTCAGAGTACGTTGAACGCGAGCTGGGCTTCGAGATAAAAATAGACAAGGTGTATAAGAGGGTCTTCTTCACAGAGGCGAAGAAACGGTATGCCGGGCTACTTGAAGACGGACGAGTAGACATAGTTGGATTCGAGGCTGTGAGAGGAGACTGGGCTGAGATAGCTAAGGAGGTACAGGAGAAGGTAACCGAGATCCTATTAAGCGAGAAAAACATCGAGAAGGCAATAGAATACGTGAGAAACATCATAGCGGAGTTGAACCAGGGTAGAATACCCCTTGAAAAACTAATTATATGGAAGACCCTTACGAAAAGCGTTGAGGAATACGAGGCGGAAGCCCCCCATGTGAATGCGGCTAGAAAAATGAAGAGGATGGGTATGAAGATAGAGGTTGGTGATAAAATAGGATATATTGTTGTAAAGGGCTCCGGCAAGATATCCGATAGAGCCGAACCCTATATGTTCGTGAAGGACCCCAAGCTAGTGGACACTATATATTATATTGATCACCAAATAATACCTGCCGCACTAAGGATCCTAGAGTATTTTGGAGTAACCGATACACAATTGAAAAAAGTAGCCAGCACAGCTGGCAGGAAAAGCCTGTTCGACTACACCAAGAAGACATAACCTCTTCCAGCCCTTGAGGGCGAGGGCTTCCAGTTGTAAGTGTAGATTTATAAGGTTATGCTTGATTAGGTCATTAAGTAGATCCAGTAATAATTAGTATGCAATGATGATTTATTAGGTGGGATCGTATGAGCGAGACAGCGCATAAAATACTCGAAGAAAACCTTGGGAAACATGTCTTGATAAAAACCAAGGATAATATCCCGCTTAGAGGAAAGCTTAGAAGCTTTGACCAGCATTTAAACATAGTGCTGGATGATGCTGAGGAAATACTGAGCAATGGCTCCACGAGAAAACTAGGCACGATCGTCATCAGGGGAGACACCGTTGTATTGATCTCACCCCTCGGAGAGTAAAGGTGACACGGGTGAGCTAAATGGTTAAAGGCACAACCAGTATGGGTAAACACGGGAGGAGTAAAACACATATACGATGCCGTAGGTGCGGGCGTCATAGTTTCAATGTCGCTAAGGGATACTGTGCTGCATGCGGCTTCGGCAGGAGTAAGAGGATTAGACACTACAACTGGGCCAATAAGAAGGTTAACAGGATAAGAATAGTATAATAGGGTTTCCGATAATTATTTCAAATAAACACCATGTAATATTAGTCCCTTACAACAAAATCTATTTTGATGGTGTATAGTAAATGGCCAAGTATCTTATAAGGGCTAGGATAGAAATCGATGGCGTAGTCGAGAAGCACGATATAATTGGCGCCATCTTTGGGCAGACTGAAGGATTATTTGGAAACGAGTTCGATCTAAGGGTGTTACAGGATAAGGGGCGTATAGGTAGAATACAGGTTAATACTAAGACCCAGGGCAGTAAGACCACCGGCGAGATCCTGATCCCAAGTAACCTCGATCGTGTGGAGACAGCATTACTTGCCGCATTAATTGAGACCGTTGATAAAGTAGGCCCCTACGACGCATCTATATCAATAGTAGACATAGTAGACTTAAGGATGGAGAAGATAAAGAAGATAATGGAGAGGACAGTAGAAATACTTAGAAGATGGGGTAAGGAGAAGACCCCGGATGTAAAAGAGCTCATTAAGTCAATCCAGGAATACCTGAAGGTCCCCGAGCCCGTCTCATATGGGCCTGAGGAACTTCCGGCAGGACCTGATGTCGATAAAGCTGAGGAAATAATAATCGTGGAGGGGAGGGCAGACGTTATAAACCTGTTGCGCTATGGGTACACCAACATAATAGCTCTAGGAGGCGCTAGGAGAGTACCGGATACTATTAAAAAGCTTGCTGAGCTGAAGAAGACAACGCTATTCGTGGATGGGGATCATGGTGGAGACTTAATAATGAAGGAAGTACTGAGGAACGCGAAGATAGACTATATAGCGCGTGCGCCACCTGGTCGCGAGGTAGAGGAGTTAAGTAGTCGTGAAATAGAGGAGGCACTAAAGAAGAAAATAGAGATCTTCCAGTACCTAGAAGAGCAGGTTAAACAAGGCAACAAGGAGGCTCAGTTGCTCATACAAATACAGAGGAGGCTTCATAAGCTACCTGAAGAGGTGGTTAAACCTCCTGAGAAGGTTACAAAGGAAATCACCGAGACACTGTCTCTCCCTGTTAAATTAATTGAGGATATCAAGAGCCTATATGGAACGCTCGAAGCCATATTTTACTCTAGCCAGTGGGACCAAGTAAAAAGGATACCCGTGAGAGATCTCGTCTCAGAGATTCAGGCTTCCGAGCCTGAGAAAATACACGCCATTGTATTTGATGGTATTATAACTCAGAGACTGATTGATGCCGTAGTGGAGAAACGGGTTAAAATACTGATTGGAGCCAGGCTGGGGAAAATAACGTTTAAAACACCCGAGCTAACTATTCTAACTTTTAACGAGCTCGCCTGAGACCCGTTATAGTGGCTTGGTTCTGGTTTACACCTACTTTTCAACCAATAAATACAACCTATGGCTAAACTAGGTGTTAAACCATGAAACGCTACCCGCTCTCCAAGAAGGATAAGAAGCAATTCATCAAGGAGTTCCAGAGGTATGGGTTGTCGGTTTCAGAGGAGGATCTATTCGAGTACTATGAGGACGGGGGCAATATATTTATACTTGTAAATAAGACACCCGCTCTTCTCAAACACGGTGATCAATGGATACCCTGTCTAAGATACCTCCTTAAAAACCCTCAACACTCAATCACGCTGCCAAGCATCATAGTTGATAAAGGCGCTGTACAAGCGCTTCTAAGAGGAGCCGACTTAATGGTGCCTGGTATAAGGAGTATTATAGGCGACTTCAAAGTCGGCGATATAGTCGTCATCATAGATGAAGAGACCAGGAGGTCTATCGCTATTGGATCAGCGCTAATAGACTCGGAGGTCATTAAGAACGGTAGTGTTAAGAAGGGGAAGGCAGTTAAAATCCTGCACCACCTCAACGATGAATACTATAAAGCAATATAGGTATTGATGGAAAGGTTAAATTTAAAATAAGACTTAAGTCTTTTAATGTATCCCGGTTGAAACACTATATACAACACGAATGCTCATGGTGAGCTATATGGCTTTAAGCAAGGGCGACTTCGTATTGGTGGAATATAATGTACGGGTAAAGGATACAAACACATTGCTTGACACCACGGACGCCGAGCTAGCCAAGAAGGAAAACATCTACGAAGCTGATAGGGTCTATGGCCCCACATTATTAATCATTGGTAGAGGCTGGCTCAACGAGAATGTTGAAGAAGAACTATTAAAACATGATGTGGGAAGCGAGGTAGAGGTTGAGCTACCTCCTGAAAAAGCATTTGGTGAGAGATCCCCTGATAAAATCAAGACATTTAGTCTAAGAGAATTCCAGAAGAGAGGGTACAGCATTAACGTGGGCGACGTCGTCGAGATCGGTGGTGCCCGCGGGGTGGTTAAGAGTATCAGCGGTGGAAGAGTCACAATCGACTTCAACCACCCGCTCGCCGGTAAGACACTCGTGTATAAGGTTAAAATAGTCAAGAAGCTCGAGAACACCATTGAGAAGATTAAGGCATTATCATCTAGATACCTGAAGATACCTGGTGAGGAAATAGAGGTAAGCCTCAGCGAGGCAGAGAAAAAACTATTTGTAACGATACCTGGTAAATACCTGTCAAAGAAGGATATAAGTTACTCTAAGATAGCTCTAGCAGCAGACATCATGGAGTTATTCAAGGATACAGTCTCATCCATAGTCTTCCAGGAAGTAGTAAGCAGGAGCTAAAAGTTTTTGAAATCAAATAATACCTGTCTCCCTTAAGATCCTGTAAGCAGCCTCCTGTGTTAACCCTGTCTCGCCAAGTATAGTGTATCTTTCAGGCCTAATGGTGTGTGCTATCGTTAAAGCCTTCACTACTTCCTCTGGGCTGAAGCCTAGATCCCTTGCAGTCGTCGGCAACCCTATTCTCTGCATTACATCCCTGACGAGCCTCCATCTGCTATCACCGTAAATATACAGCATTATTATTGTCCCCAAGGCGACTTGCTCACCGTGTAGCGCCCTACCCGGAGCCACCAAGTCTAATGCATGGCTAAAGAGGTGCTCGCTACCGCTCGCAGGCCTGCTTGACCCGGCTATACACATGGCTACACCGCTGCTAATTAATGCTTCAACAAGGATTCTCAACCCTTCCCTAGACCCAGATCCTATCAGCTCGTGGTATTTCAAGACGTGTTTAGCGCTTAACAATGCTAACTGGGCAGCATATTCACCATAGTATTCCCCCTTTAACTTATGGGCTAGACGCCAGTCTTTAACGGCTACGAGCTTACCGAGTAGATCGCCCACACCTGATAAAATCAGGCGTCTGGGTGCTGTGGATATTAGGTCTGTATCCGCTATGATGGCGAAGGGGGTTCTAGTATATATGCTCGTGGGCCTTGAAGTCCCTTTAAGGCTTGCAAAGGGGCTTGCTATGCCATCGTGGCTGGGTGCTAATGGCACGCTCACAACGTCTATATTGTTTTTAAACGCAATGTATTTCGCTACATCTATAACACGTCCTCCCCCAACACCTATGACTAAGCCTATGTTGTTCTCCCTAGCCTTCAGCGATATCTTCTCGGCTGTTGAGATCGAGGCGTCTCCAGCTATCCAGGTCTCTACTTTACTATGTCCACCGAGGTACTCCTCGACTATCCTACCACCGATCCTATAGGTGTTTTCACCGGTTACTACCCCTATATTCTTCGATCTCCCAGCTACCTCGTTAACGATTTCCACGATACTCTTGATGGCGCCTGGGCCAATAATTACCTTGCTCGGCAGGATTATCCTGTGAATACTCTCCAAGACCACACACCAGTCTTTAACATCTTTATAATACCAAATAAGCCTCGCCAAATTATTTCCTAATTTTATAGCAATTTATATGTGTTGGTGTTAGTCTTCTGTTGTTATTATATTATTGTATACTTTTTGCCGTGTAGGTATTTCTTCTTCCCGAAACACTCGGGATAAGGGGGCGAGGCTGATTCGAGAAGGCTACAGGATCCTCAAGTACCCGGAGCACGGGTTCACCGGAGACAGGGATAGGGTAGCATGCATGAATCTCTTCCTTAAATTCCTTAATTCAAGATGTAGGGTACCTGTGAACGCCCCTAAGCCATATGCAAGCCCAAGCAGGATACAGGGGGAACAAGGATGAAGTGATGAAACCAATTTAAATAAACCTATATAAGACCTAAACCCCTTGTATCCTATCCTAGTAGGAGGTGTGAGTTGTTGCGAGAGGCTGTTTCGAAGACCACCACTGTAGGACTTGTTACTGGAGACTATGTTGTTCTCGCAGCGGATAAAAGAGCCACGGCTGGACCAATGGTTTACCATAAGGCTGTTAAAAAGATTTCCAAGATAACAGATTATGCTGCGCTAACTATATCGGGACTAGTGGCTGATGCACAGTATATTGTTGAGAACGCCAGGTATATCGCTAGGGAATACGAGATCGAGATGGGGGGTCCCATACCAATTAAGGCGTTAGCCTCAAGGATATCATTAATACTATCGGTTTACCTAAGATACAGCCCATTCATAGTCCAACTACTACTAGGAGGCAGAGATAGCACTGGTGCAAGCCTATACTACATGGATTTATACGGAAGTGTAACAAGGGAGAAGTATATGGCTACTGGGAGCGGTTCCCCAGTGGCATTCGGGATCCTAGAGAAAAATTATAGAAGTGATTTAAGCCTCGAGGAGGCTAAGAAACTCGCCTTCAACGCTGTTTCATCAGCTATAATGAGGGATGGATTCAGCGGGGAAGGAGTAGATATAGTTGTAATAGGGCCCGGCATCTACTCTGAGGAAACAATACCATTAAAGAAAACCATCGAGTCGTCTTAAAGGGTTTTTACAACCGAAACCCTAGCATTAACCAAGATTTATAAACACTTCATCCCCGCTCTAAGGGGCAGGGCATTAAGGTGGAGGCCCTAAACGAACATAAAACACGTGAAATATCCTCTAGGGGCAAACGGTTAGATGCTGTATAGACCGCGTTAAAGTTAAAAACCCTCATATATGTTTCATTAATCAGCGCTACGATAGTGTTTACTCCTCAGGAAATACAGGAGTGGTGTGATGACTTGTGAAGCCAGATAGAATACTGCTAGAGAAGAACAAATTAGAGCTGTTGAAGAACATAATGGAAGAGATACCTCCAGAGCTTGAGTTATCTAACATAGAGTTCGAGGGCCCCTTCATAGTAATATATGTAAGGAACAGGGAGGCCATCGAGAAATACCTTGATCTAGCACAGAATATAGCTAAGAAAGTACGTAAGAGAGTCGTCATCAGGGTTTCCCCTGAGAACCGACTTCCGCCAGAGGAGGCAAAGGAACTAATAAAGCTACTGGCACCTAAAGACGCCGGGATAGATCCCAATGGGATATACTTCGATGAAGCCTTAGGCGAGGTATGGGTTAAAGTAGAAAAGCCTGGCTACCTGGTTGGAAGAGGAAGCATGATGAGGCACTTGATCCTGGCTAAAACAGGGTGGCGTGTTATCCCTCAGCGTTCATCACCACTGGAATCGAAGACCCTCTACGAGGTACTCAATAATGTATTGAAGCAGAGTGGCTATAGAGTCGAGTATCTGAGGCGACTCGGAGAGAGGATACATAGGGATGTAATATATAGGAACAACTATGTCAAAGTAACAGGGCTAGGTGGCTTCAGAGAGGTTGGTAGATCGGCTATATTAGTTGAGACAAGGGAGAGTAAGATACTGCTGGATCTCGGGTTAAACACTGGCACTATAGACGACCCCAATAAGGCTTACCCATTCCTAGAAATAGACTCCCTGAGACTCGAGGAGCTGGATGGTGTCGTAGTGACCCATGCCCATCTAGACCACGTAGGGTTAGTTCCCATACTCTACAAGTATGGTTACCGTGGACCCGTGTATGTGACGAAGCCTACGAGGGAGTTAATGATCGTTATGTTAAAGGACTTGATTGATGTAACCAGAAGGTCTGGTAGGTACATACCATTCTCAGAGAGGGACATATCTACAATGCTACTTCACACTATAACCGTGGACTATGATGAAGTAACGGATGTAGCACCGGATATAAAGCTCACAATGTATAATGCTGGCCATATCCTTGGCTCTGCAATAGTCCACTTGCACATAGGCATGGGCCTCCATAATATAGTCTATACAGGGGATTTCAAGTACTCTGAGACAAGACTACTCAATAAAGCTAATACAGTGTTCCCACGGGTTGAAACCCTCATAATGGAGGGCACTTATGGAGCAACCCTCCAGGAGAGTAGGATTCAAGCCGAGCAACAATTAATCGATATAGTGAAGAGGACGAGCGAGAGAAACGGAGTAGTGTTAATACCGGTATTCGCTGTTGGAAGAGGACAAGAAATAATACTCATACTTAATGAGGCCATGAAGAACGGTAGAATACCAAGGATGAATATATATGTCGAGGGATTAGTTAACGAGGTAACAGCTATACACACACAGTACCCTGAGTACCTGAATAAATCCCTTAGAGAAGCAATATACAATGGAGAAAACCCGTTTACATCAGAATGGTTAAAACCCATAGAAACCGGGGTGGCGAGGCCGGACATCATTGAAGACAAGCCATCCATAATAATAGCGACAAGTGGCATGCTCACCGGTGGCCCTGCAGTAGACTACCTGAGGCTGTTGGCCAGCGATGAGAGAAACTCCCTGGTGTTCGTAGGATATCAGGCTGAGGGGACGCTTGGTAGGAAAATAAAAGACGGCGCTAGAGAGATAACCATGGTTGTTGAAAACAAGGTTGAGGCAATACCTATAAAGCTAGAGGTATATAGTATTGAGGGCTTTAGTGGACATAGTGATCAACGCGAGCTATTAGAGTATGCTAGAGACGTCTCGCCCAGACCAAGGAAGATACTACTGAACCATGGAGAACCCACAGCACTCAGCACGCTGGCTACACTACTTAGGAGTGATAAGGAATTAAAGTCTAAGGGGCGCCCCGAGGTGCTAGTGCCTAATATATTGGACACCATTAATTTAACATAGCATTAAAATCTATCACAGATTAGTGGAGTTCAGGTGACTCTATGAATAGGGTTTTATTCCCGGGTAGATTCCAGCCATTCCACAATGGGCATTTATCCGCGGTTAAAAGGCTTCTAGAGGGCTTTGACGAAGTAGTTATAACCATAGGTAGCGCCCAGGAGGGTTTTACATGTAGGAACCCGTTTACAGCTGGGGAACGCTTAGAAATGATTGCCAGAACCCTCAAGGAGGAAGCGTTGTTTGAGAAGGCCTGGCTGATACCGGTCCCCGACATCAATATGCCGATGGCCTGGACAACATACACTCTCTCCCTAGTGCCCAGGGTCTCAAGTATTGCTTCAGGGAACCCGCATGTGCTCGAGTTATTTAAGTGGACTGGGTTTAAAACGATTAGAGTAGAGCTTGTGGAGCCGGATAAATACAGTGGTGCGTACATTAGGCAATTAATCCTCGAGGGCAATGAATACTGGAGGAAACTAGTGCCAAACGCTATCTCGAGATACATAGACGAAGTAAACGGAGTCGAGAGAATAAGGGAGGTGTGTAGGAATGAACATTCTAGAAATTGACGGCAGTATTGGAGAAGGCGGTGGACAAATACTTAGGTATGCTCTTGCATTATCCGCTTTAACACTTAAGCCTATCAGGGTATATAATATAAGAGCAAAAAGAGACAACCCAGGCCTCCGCCCCCAGCACTTAACAGCTGTTGAAGTACTTAAAGAGGTAACAGGGGCTGAAGTAGAGAACGCGAAAGTAGGCAGCATGGAGATCCTGTTTAAACCAACCAGTAGGAGAAGCGGTGAGATGGAGATAGATATTGGAACCGCTGGAAGCATTTCACTAGTACTGCAAGCCATGCTTCCAGTATTATTGTTTGCCGAAGGAGACTCAAGGGTGAGGTTAAAGGGGGGAACAAATGTACCGTGGAGCCCTCCAATAGATTATATTAAACACGTCTTCCTATACAATATAAGCCACATGGGCGTTAGAGCCAATATCGAAGTGGTGAGGAGGGGACACTATCCTAGGGGCGGTGGGTTAGTTAATGTGGAAGTTAAACGCGTCGAGGAGGCCTTGAAGCCATTAATGATTGTTAGAAGGGGGCGTATAAGGGGTTTCAGAATACACAGCTACTGCGTTAAGCTACCTGCCCATGTAGCTGTGAGACAGTGTGAGTCGGCTAGACGTATTCTCTCAGGGATATTCAAGGAGAAAATAACAGAGGAGATAGAGACTTATCCACCAGATAAAGACCCTCATCTAGGCCCTGGAAGCGGCATCCTTATCTACGTTGAAGCCGAGCCAGGGATAAGACTAGGCAGTGATTCATTAGGCGAGAAAGGAAAACCAGCTGAGAGAGTAGGCGAGGAAGCCGCTCTAATACTCATTGAGGAATTAGAGACAGGCATGGCTTTCGATAGGCATATGGGCGATATGCTGATACCCTATCTGTTTCTAGCCAAGGGGACAAGTAGAATAGGTGTTTCAATGATCACGCTTCACTTGTTAACAGCCATAGAGGTTGGAAAGTTATTCTTTCCAGAGGCAAAGGTAGAAGTAGATGGAGAGCTGGGTAAACCAGGTATAATAACTATCCAGGGCGTTGGGTATAAGCCATAAACGCCTCTACTAATACCTTTCTTAAAGCATCCATGTTTATTTCCAGCAGTGCTGAGATACAAATGGGTTTCAAGCCGGTTCTTGACTCGATTAATTCAACCATTTCTCTAAGTATGTCGCCTGGCACTAAATCCACCTTGTTCACCACTAGTGTAACCGGTTTCTCACCTATCAGCTTCCTCACTACTTCATACACCCTGAGCTGCTCCTCGATAGAGTAGTAGAAGGAGGGGTTGACATCAAACACGAATAATAAATGATCCGCTAAGTATTTTACTGCTAATATGGCTCGTTTCTCAATAATATTCTTCTCATCAAGCGAGGTATCAATAATGCCCGGTGAATCTATCAGGACTATCCTGCCAATATCCCCAACCACCATATGTCCTACAATAATATTACGGGTTGTAAAAGGGTACGAGCCTATCTCCGGCTTAGCCCTCGTCAGCTTCGAGATAAGTGTGGATTTACCCACCTGAGGAACCCCTGATATAACAACCCTATAATCTCCTGAGACATCAGGCATCCTCGCCACCTCGCTAACGTACTTCTTCACAAGCCCTATGATCCTTGCCTTCCTCCTATACAGGGAGAGAAGCCTCCCTAATCCCTCCCTGAATACTTTTACTGGATCACTACTCCCTCTACGTATTTCATCCAGGTACTCCTGAGCGATCTCCTTGACAATCCTCATATATGCCTTGAACACCTGCCTGGTTCTATCAGGGTCTTCGCCAACGTAGATCCTATATAGTTCTCTAAAGAACTCGGGCATTCCATCGACCACATCAAGAACGCTCACTATTACGCCGAGTTCATCGTGTATAATCCTATAGGCTAGCTTTAGCTTGTTTAACAATATAGTCTTCCTAGCCGTAGCAGGGGTCCTCAGACCCCTTAGCTTGGAGTCCACGTGTTTCAATAGCTCCCTATAAGTCTTAATATAGTACCTACTGAGATCCCTTTCCCTCCTGTCTTTAATGCTCATACTGCTTTTATCCCCGTTGAAGCTATATTAATTATCACTTAATATTATGAAGGTGTCACTATGGTTTTTATATGGGATTTATACGATGCTATCTATGGGTGTTAACTACTTGTCCATACTACTCATAGTCATCGCCACCATTATATGGAGACAACCGGTGCTGCCGCCAAATACTGCTTCAACATGGATGTTTCGCCCGAGGAGTTACTAGTACTTAGCCTGTTGCGGGTTCTAAATCCTTTCTAATTTGGATATTTTTGGATATGTTTGTTCTCTCGGTGTCTTCACTCGCTTTCCTCGATGACTATTACCTTTTACTTTTCTCCCGTGGAGCCTGGATAGTTTCTCCCGGTATTCTCTGGGTGGGTATACGGGGTATTCCACTATTGTGAGGGATGAAGCCGGACGGAGCGGGGAAATAAGAAATAAGGGGATGAAGCAGGCAATTACAGGTATCTACCAGACACGAACCCTTTAGGGCGGGGAGGAGGTCAGATATCATAGAATCAGCTGGAAACACGCGCGACGTAGGTATACTTTTTGGTAAACCTTATAAGGGTTTACATATAAACGTATGTTATTGGTTAAGAGTATGTCTTATGTAACTGTTTCAGCTAAGATACCTAAGAGATTGAAGGAGCTCATGAATAAGTATGGGATTAAACCAGGACCAGTCATAAGGAGGGCTCTAGAGGAGGAGGTTAAGAAACGAATTCTAGCTGAGCTTGAAGAGAAACTGAGGGATATACTAAGTGAAATAGCCGGTATTCCAGATGAAGAAATAGTAGATTTAATACGTGGAGATAGGGAGAGGAGGTAGAATTGCTCCTACTGGATTCAAGCGCTATTGTGAACCTAGTGAAACGCGGTGATTTAAGTGTTTTCACTAAAGCGCATACTTTGGACCTAGCACTATATGAATCTCTCAACGCTGTATGGAAAGAAGTACATTTAATCAAAAGGATCAATTTGGAGACAGGCTTTAAGCTCACGGAGATCATCGCGAACATATTCAACATAATAGAAGTACACACCATAAAGGAATCTGAAAAAGAAGTTCTCGGTTTTTCGCTTAAAGAAGGCTTAACCATCTACGATGCATCCTATATCTACGTAGCGATGAAGGAGAAATTAACACTAGTAACAGATGATGCAAAGTTAAGGCAAGTAGCGTCAAAGTATGTGAAAGCCCTACCATCGATTGATATCAGTAAAGAGAACAAGTACTAAGTTACCATAATACACTTTTAAACCAAGTAAAAACTCGTGCCTTTGGCTGTTATTTTGGTTCTCATAGCAGTTTATAGTATTATTACATTACGAAAACCTCCAGGCCCTGTTATGCTGTGTCCCTGGCTGTCTAGGACTATGTTGCTCGCAGCTATCCTTATACACTAGTCTTTACCAGGGTATGTCCCAGCTAGATCCTGGGTCAGCACGTATTCTCCTGGGAGATTATTACTATACACCCTGTGATCTCCATTGCCACGGTTGCTTGCATTGATTTATCTGCTGTTGCCGGGATTTGCTGGGTTGCTTGGCTTAGGAAGAACGAGATAGGGGCTGCTGTGGATTTATAGATAACTTTAAATTCCTGTAGATATCTCTAGGGTACTTAGAGCTCCTGTGATCCGCATTGCGGTGAGGGCCGTGCTAGAAACCCGGATGGGGCCCTGCGGCGTTGGGCTCGACCGAGCCCCATGCAGTCTGGGTGAAGCAAGTGAGCCCAGGCCAGGGGCTAACCCCGCTAACAAAACATCAGCAGGGAACCGCATGTTGATGTCTAGAATACGCGAATACCTGGATGTGTTGAAGCTCTGAGAATGTAGCGGGCCCGCCGGGACTTGAACCCGGGGCCTCCGGCTCCGCAGGCCGGCGCCCTATCCTGGCTAGGCGACGGGCCCTTTATTCAGGTTTGTATTTACCTTGGTTGGAATAATAAAATTTCTAACCCGTCATCTTGAATATGATTTCCTTTGAGTGATAACCGTTCTCATCTATTACTACTAGATCTATCCCGTCCCCAGATAGTACATCTCTCTCTATCACCGTTTTCACAGCGTTCACCGCTAGCTCCTCAGCCTCCTTGAGGCCGAGGCCTGGATTATATCTTGGCTCTATGTAGCCTAGTGCTAGTTGAGCACCCGAGCCCACTGCCACGTATTTCTCCTCTATCACGCTTCCGACAGGGTCTAGGATATATAATGAGGGCCCCTCCTCATCATATCCTCCTACAACAACCTCTGTGAGCATGGGTGCAAGCTTGTAACTGTAAAGGATCACTGAGAGAAGCTTCGCCAGGTTCCTGGTTTTAATCTCCCTTCCATGTTGAAGCTCGTAGTTCTTGGCCTCAAGCCTTAAAACCTTAACCAGGAAGTTTACATCGCCCATTAACCCGGCGAAGCCCACGCCTATATGGTTAGTTATCATATGTATTTTCCTAGCGTTCCTACTTAGCACGAATCCGTCATACGTCAGCCTTTTCTCGCTGGCTAACACTACTCCCTCACTGGTTTTTAACCCTATTGCTGTGCCAGGTAAAACAACTTCACCCATTGTGCTCACTCCCATATGCTCTCTTGATTTGAAACCTAACTATATCTTAAAGAGATACCTGGATTATAAATTAGTCAGAACCCGCAACTGCCTCGGTATGCTGTTTCCGCTTTCATATAGGTTTGCTATCGAATTCTTTTATTGAAGAATGTAATTGCATGCATGAATCTATTCCTGAAGTACTCGGGGTGAGCGGGCTCCGGTGTGCCAGTGAACACCCCTAAGCCGTATGCAAGCCCAAGCAGGATACAGGGGGAACAAGGATGAAGTGATGAAACCAATTTAAATAAACCTATATAAGGCCTGAACCCCCTGGTTGTACTGGGAAATATTCCCTCTGTGTAGTTGCATTGATAAGGTGTTAGATTATTGTTTTCCTAGGTGGAGATATTATTACTAGGCTCCCGCTAGAGGAAATTACAAGGCCTGAGCCCTTAGCCAACCCCTTGATCAAGTGAAACATCTTAGTCTTCACCCTACTACTCTGCGGTAGTAGAATTATCGAGGAACCCTGCGAAATACCCACACCACTACTTAATCCCAGCAACTCTATGATCTTCATTGAATCCACACCTAACTCAGCTATCGTTGAGCCAAGTATCTCCCCTCTCCTCTCTATCTCATCAAGGTCCTCAAGCTCCAATATATCCACGTGCATATATGCGAATCCAACTTTTGATAAGACAAGCTCTACCCATCTCTCCATTAAAGCCCTGGGAGCATAGTAGCCCATTGACTCTATTTTCAATGCTTCATCTATTAGTTGCCTCATATAGCCTGATATACTGGTCCCCCTCTTCCTCGCCACCTCCTTAAGCGCTTCAATATATTCCGCGTCGATGCCGATGGTCTTCCTACTCTTTCTCAAGGAACCCGGTCACCTTCACAACCACGGTATTGATGTTTACTGTTAGATCAAGTATTTTAAGATCGTAGCCGGCTGCCATACTACTCAATATTTTTTCAAGCACGCGCATTAACCTGGGTGATACATCAGCTATGGAGATCACGAACCTATATACCTCTTCACTCTCCTTCACCACATCGATAGTTGTCATCGGCATCCAGAGGGATAGAGAGGTCTGGAACTCCCTCGGGGAACTACCCCGTTTAACCCTGCTTAGCTCACCAAACCACCTAGATGACCTCGATAACTCCTCTAGCAACTGATTAAATAAGGCTTCATCGAGGTCATCTAGGATCTTCCTCGCTATACTCATGGGCAGGAATACTAGTCCAAGCCTTCTTAAATCATCCACCGCATCGACGAGGACTATGCTCTCCAGTATGGATGACTTATACTTCATTATCTTCAATAATCCCTCGAGAGACTTCTCTATGATCACACTGTAAGGCATACCATACCTCTCAGCAACATCAAGCGCCTCCTGTATGATTTCATCAGAGATCGGCACAAATCTCCTTCTAATCTCCCTTGACATTGGATTCACCAAGCAATCATGTTAAATTATTACTGGGAGAGATAAAAACTGACATCCTCACTGCCCTAAAGGATGGGGTTTTGCGGGGTGGTTTGGGGCTTCATTCCAGGCTCTTGCCTGGTTTAGCCCCGCGCCCGGTCTCGGGCGCGCTACCCCTACCTCGCTTAACGCGGGGCTATGGTTTCCAGCGATCGCCGCCTCGAATATAGCTGAGGCCCGTAAACACTAAAGACTCATCACCAAGAAACAAAAGAGGAAACAAAACCCGTAAATCTCCAACCCCACCCTAAAAGACGGGGCTTTCAATTGTAATACACTCCCCACCTATATGCCATTAGGAAAAACTTATATATTCCGGACGCATCTATTTCTAATTGCTAGGTGTGTAAAATGGGGTCTCATAAGATATATCATGTATTATTTGTATTAACAATAATACTAGCAGTATTGTTCTCAGGGGTGTCCCTAGCAGCCGCCACACCACTTAAGGTGGAGAATGTTAAGAGGGTCACGGATATCATTAACAGGGTCGACGGCGACTATGTATCGCTGGTGGTAGTGATAGATAAATCCACCCCGCTCAACACCGTGGAAGACCTATATAATAGGCTACAGAACACAAAGTTCACATACAATGGTGCAGAGCTTAACCTTGCCTCTTCAAGGCTGATCAGGGATAAGCTTGGAAACTATGTATTTAAAGTATTTGGACCTAAAGAGCTTGTTACGAACATATTCCAGAACGCTGGGGGAGTAGTGTTAAGCAACGTACTGGTGAAGCCAGCATTGACACTGTTGAACATGAAGATCGATGAGAAGAGCGTTGACACAGCACCAGTCAAGGAGATACCTGAGGTAGACACAATGTTTGTAAGACAGATAACAGGTGTTGATACCGTTGAAGAAAAATATGGGTTGAACGGTGAAGGCGTGATAGTTGCAGTAGTTGATACCGGTGTGGACTACGGCCACCCGAATCTACGTGATAAACTGACCTACTATAAGGGGCAATACTATGATCTGGATGGCGAGCTGGTGAATATCACGGAGCCACTGGTTCTAGACGCGGATGAATCACAGGTGATATTATTCAATGGTTTCACGGCCACCAATGGATTAATAACAATACCGAATGGCACAATATTTCATGTTATAACGCCTTTACAGCTTGACATACGAGTCACTGCAAACATAAAACTTAATGTAACAGGTATAACCTCAGCAAGCGGCGTATACATGGTTGGATTAACATATCTAAGCCTAGTCGGTGCTTCAAAACCGGTGGTCAGGTTCTTAGTGCTGGCAGACCCGGAAAAGCCCGGCGTTTACACCGAGCTATATGTAGACTTCAACAATAACAGGGTATTCACTGATAGTGTCGATATGAGGGCATCCTACTACGGGGACAGGATACTAGTGTCCCCGAACCCGGCTAACCCGAGCTACAGCTTTGGAGTAGCCGGTGGATTCTTCTATGATCTCGGGTGGTGGTTCGGTTCAGGCAGGTTCCTGCCAGGCTGGGACCTGAAGGGCAGATACCTGAGTATATTCTATGATTTCAACGGGCATGGAACAGCTTGTGCCTCAGCTATTGGAGGCAATGACGTATTATATGGTGGATTACTACAGGGCATAGCCCCAGGCACTAAGATAATAGGTGTCAAAGCCCTCTACTCGGGTAACACAGAGCTAGGCATGATGTGGGCAGCCGGATTCGATAGCGATCCATCAACTGGCCTACTCTACTATACTGGAAGCAGGAGGGCCGATATAATAAGCAATAGCTGGGGTATAAGCTCGTTCATATATGATATCTCAGGCTTCGGCTACGACTTCACCTCTATGCTGGAGAACGGCCTAGTTACACCCGGCTTCCTAGATCCTTCGTACCCGGGTATAATAATAGTTCAGGCAGCCGGCAACGGTGGCGGCGGATACGGTACTGTGACATCGCCTGGTTCCGCGGCCGGTGTGATAACCGTTGGTGCCTCTACCTCATGGTGGCCATACTATCTCTTATACGGCTATGCTAATATAACATGGGATCAGATAATAAGCTGGGCAGCTAGGGGACCTACCCCAGCAGGCTACTTGAAGCCCGATGTAGTCAATGTTGGAGCCTTCGGGCTTACAGCTAGCGTTATAGGCTGGAACAGTACCAATTACACAGTGTTCGGTGGTACAAGCTATGCTACACCATTAACCGCTGGATCGGTGGCATTGATACTAAGCGCGTTGATCCAGAAGTATGGTGAGCAAGGTAGATACACTAATCCGTTCACGGTTAAACAAATACTGATGAATACAGCCGACTACCTGAACTACCCGCCACTAGATCAGGGTGCTGGGAGAGTCAACGTGTACAGGGCTGTTTCAAGTATTCTGGAGAACAGTGAACCATTGATATATTCTAAGAGCTACTACAGTGGTGTCTCCAGCAAGCTCTCAGAGCTCTGGTTCTACTACTGGAGGGACTACATACCAGTAAGCCTGCTCCAGTGGTATGGGGTGGTAATATTCCCAAGCAATCCATCTATACCATCATCGTGGAGTACCCTGGGTCACTACGGTGTATACGTCCCGGATATACCGCGTGGATTATCAAGGGTATTCGATATATCAATAGTTAACCCAACACAGACGCCAATACAGGTGTCCCTATCAAGCGTTAAATTCGCGGCTTCAAGTGTGAAAACATATAATTTAACATTGAGTTTACTGAGAGGAATGCTTCATTATTCATCCTACTTAATACTGAACAGGGAAGACATACCAAGTGATGCAGCATTAATGAGCGTTGAGGTGAACATGCCCTTCAAGTACTTTGATGGAGACGGGGACTACATACCTGACTACGATGCAGACGTATTTGCATACATATGGGTGAATGATACAGATAGAAACGGTTACCCATATGATCCAACCCGCCCCAATAACCCATTACAGGTTGATGAGGTAGCCTACGTCAACTACGGGCTCCACACTTCATCATACAATAGGTTACAGATAGCTGCCCCATTGTACTGGCTGAATACCTTCGCATCCTACTACGGTGATGCCAAGCTAGTCGTAAGGTGTAGATTATGGAACGACACTGATACAAGCAAGGGCTTCTACGAGTTAGTCAACATAACAATACCAGTAACTATCACATACTATAAGGTTGTCCCAGACACCTCGATAACCCTACCAACCACTATCTTCACCGTTAATCCGGGCAGGAACATCACATTATATGGTACCATATCGACGACTTCATCAACTGTTCCAACAGTATACCAGTCATATATCAAGGTAGTGGTCAACTATGGATCAATACAGCAGATATACTACGTGCCTCTAACCTACACGGTCGTTGCTTCACTGACACCCGGTATCCAGACCACACTGAACCCATTAAATGATGTTAGTTCCCCGATGCCCACATCACACTTGAGAGGCGAGAACGATTGGGAATGGAGGTATGAGGCCGGTGACTGGAGGTTCTTCTATGTCAACGTAAGTAGTCCAAGCATAGCGTACTTACAGGTAACAGCTAGCTGGAGCCTACCCAACACATCACTAGTAGCATACACGCTTGGACCGAATGGATTATTCGCCGGCATCTTCTACGGTGAATCCGTGTCATGGCATTCATACATGGGTAGCGGTATATTCATGTGGCATGCTACAGGCGGGGCTGGCGGTAACTCATCAACGATAATATTCCCAAGCACCTCCTACAGGTATGGATTATACCCGTCTAAGAAGCCCACTCTAGGAATATACACTATAATCGTTAGAACAGTATTATTTGATTCAAGCACTAATCTTGAGAAATTTACTTTAACAGTTAAACCAGTAACTATACCGCAGAGACTGCCATCAGTGTCCATGCCGGCATCAGGCACTGCAACACTGAGGGTATGGTTCCCATACCCTGTGACCGAGTCAAGTGTTGTGATGGATGTATCATCGTACCAAGCTATCAGTAGTCAAGTGGATGTATCATCGTACCCAGCTCTCAGTAGTCAATCACAGAGCATAAGGGTATTCGCAGTGTCCCCGGTAGGCTATACCGGCTACTACCCGCCGTACTATACATTCTCATACACGTTGTCGTGGGCCAACACGGGTTCACCATTGGATAGGCAGGATATATCACTAATAGTCTCCATGACAACGCCGAGTCTCCCGGTTTACAGTAGGTATGGCTCCAGCTACTATGTTAACACGACGACATATATAATAGAGGACTGGGTAATCACAGGCCTAAACTACTCCTGGCTCCTCACATAATCCCCCCATATAGTAATACCCGTAACCAGTTTTTTCCCGAGAATCATCCTCCAGATGCGTTTCCCCGCTGATGTTTTGTTAGCGGGGTTAGCCCCTGGCCTGGGCTCACTTGCTTCACCCAGACTGCATGGGGCTCGGTCGAGCCCAACGCCGCAGGGCCCCATCCGGGTTTCTAGCACGGCCCTCACCGCAATGCGGATCACAGGAGCTCTAAGTACCCTAGAGATATTAAAGTTATCTATAAATCCACAGTAGCCTTGTAGATAATGGTGTATACACATGTATACACTATGCATATACTTGTGTAAACATTCATCTTATAACTCTGGAAAGTAATCAGAGAAGATTTGGTGAAGTATGTATGTCCAATAGGATAATATCCATCATATTGGCTCTAGCCCTATTAACACCCATGTTAGTGAACCTAGCAGTACTAGTACCAGTAAACGCCCAGGGAGGAATAATACAAGCTGTAAGAGGCGATGGACCCGATGGGGAGGGTGTATACCCTGGTGGCATAATAACTGTGACCATTAACGTCCCCTTCGCTTCATCTGTAACTATAGAGGTATCCAATGCAAACACCGGAGAGGTATATGTTACACAACAGTTCTACCCACCGACACCCGGTACATACAATGCAACGGTTCAAATACCCAAGCTACTGCCAAACATCGGTACAGCTGATCCACCAACACTATTAGTAACCGTGTCTATTCCATTCATCGGATCCGATCAGGCAACCATCTACGTATACCCATTAATAGAGGTTTCACCATCAGCCACTACAATAGTTGATGGGCGTGGAAACTTCAAATCTGTGAGCGTTGACATATATGGTTTACCAGAGGGAACTGCTGTAAACACTATATTCTTTAATGATACATCATATAATGCAGGCATTACAGCCGACTCCTCCGGTCACGCTGGAACAACCATACAGTTCTCATCATCATTCCTACTGCCAGGCGGCTTATACATTGTAA
Source organism: Desulfurococcus amylolyticus Z-533 (assembly GCF_000513855.1). NCBI lineage: Archaea > Thermoproteati > Thermoproteota > Thermoprotei > Desulfurococcales > Desulfurococcaceae > Desulfurococcus > Desulfurococcus amylolyticus. Next base: position 26,097 of record NZ_KI911318.1, on the reverse strand, counting down.
CCTCTGATGCAAATGTAGCATTCTCAGGTATGACGAAGAACGCCACTCTAACCATACTACCACAGGTAGTGTTATCACCCAACGAGGGTAATGGTAGGGATGTAGAGTCAATCTCACTAGTAGGCTACGGCTTCCCAGCCAATGCCAATATTACAGTAGTAGAGTTATACAACACTAACTTCACTAACGTAGTATACGTATTCAACATAACCGGTGGACTACTTGCTGATGCAAACGGCTTCTTCGATATAACAGACCTGAAGACCTATCTAGCCACCAATATGACTGCAGGCTTATACATACCCAGAGTGACATTAAGCAGTGGTGTGAAATACGAGTTCAGGAACACCTATTACCTGGTTAGACCACTGTTATGCTATGTGAGCGGCGGTGTACCACAGTGTGGCGGGCCAGCCCCAATGGTGTTGCCGGGTCAGACGATCACTATAGTGGCTTATGGATACGGCCCTGGAAATGAATGGGGCTACAATGCTAACTTCCTCAATGTCTCACTAGACAAGATAACATGGCTTGCAACCGATATACCTCTAGGCAAGGATGGTAATGTAACATTCAATATAACTATTCCACTAGGAACCACATACGGTGCCCACTACATATGGGGCATCGATATCTGGGACTACGAGTACAGCTTAGCAGTCGTGGTAGGTACTGCCGCATACTGGCAGGCATTAAACCCCGTGTCGAACCAGCCACTACCAGATAACAAGGTAAGCGCTACACTACCAGGTATGACTACATCATTCATCGTGTGTCCATGTGAAACCGTTGTTGGCACTGGATACTGTAGCGAGTGTACAATATATGGTGGTGAATGCCAGTACCTAGGTGATATAATCCAGGTGACAGCGTATGGTTTACAGCCAGGTGAAACTGTTAACGTGTACTTTGGCGACGTGCTAGTGATAGAGAATGCTATAACCGATAACAATGGAGCTCTCACCGTGAAATTCGTTGTCCCAACACTACCTGAAGGCGAGTATGTTATAAGGCTAGTCGGCAGCGTCACAGGTGAACACTTGGTGAACTTCTCACTGAACCTGAACAATTATGCTAACCCAGTTATAACTCCGAAGATACTGTTGGCCTCGCTCACAGGTGACTACACGCCTGTGATTGTTGGAAGCGGTATAGTTAGAGTATTCGGTACCGGATTCACTCCCGGTGTGACATTCGCAGGTATACTGGTTAATGACACCGATGCATTGCTAGCTGTCACCACTAATGTACAGAGGTGGACTGCTGACAGCAATGGTGTCTTAACAAGCCAGTTCACCAGCATACTTGGACTGTGGATACCGATGGTACATCCAGGCAAATATGCTGTGTCACTAATCTATGTAAAAGGCACAAGCTTCTATAAGAGCTTGCCAGGATACGTATATGTAGTCAACAACATATCTAGACTAGCTACAGCTGATGATGTCTCGAATATCTTAAATGGAATCAATAATGTAGCAAATGCCGTGAACAATGTAGCCAATACTGTTTCCAGTGTTTCATCCACGGTAGGCAGCATACAGAACACTGTGAACACTATACTCACTAGGCTCGACAACCTGGCCACTAAGAGCGATGTCAACGCTGTAGCAAGCAAGGTGGACACTATCGGGGGTAAGGTTGATTCGTTGTCAACGAGCATAAGCAATGTTGTAAACCAGCTGAACTCTATAACCTCACAACTATCATCAACAGTACAGAGCCTGAGCACTGTATCTAGTGATGTATCATCCATAAAGAACACCGTAAACAATATACAGAGTAGCATTGACACTATTAGCAGTAAGTTGAACGAGGCAGCCACTAAGAGCGATGTCAACGCTGTAGCAAGCAAGGTTGATAACGTCTCAAGTAGTGTAAGCAGTATACAGAACACTCTGAACACTGTAAGCGGTAAGGTTGACACAGCTATGAGCAAGGCTGATACCGCAAGTGCCTCAGCTAGTAATGCTTTCTACATAGGAATAGTTGCAGTGATATTCGCCCTATTGGCAACGGTATTCGCTCTACTGGCATACCTGACTGTTAGAAGAAGCATTGTCTCGAAATAACTAGCCTAAACTAGCCTAAACCTTTTTTAAACCTATTTAAACTCGTTTACTCACTCATCAATCCACCTAGGGCCTGAACTATATTCTTTTAATCCTGCTTAATAGTAGTATATTTAGCCCAGGGAAATGGTGTATTAAATGAGCATAGAGGTGAAGATATCCCTTCCCGGCCTAGCCGGGATAATACTTATCATAGCTTCAATAACTGTGGGAATATATGTGTTTCAAATGGATTCATCTCTCACATATACTTGGATAGTACCGCTTAACAGCGTGCAGGTGATTCATTTATACTTCAAGCAGAACATCGGGTTAGCACTGGTTGATGTTGGGAAAGGCTCCAACTATATCACCGTATCAAGCGGGGCTGCTTCGACGTTAACTCTGCTCCCAGCTTCTTCAAGTTATGCTGTGATCACTGCTAGAGGCGTAAGCATATATGTTGAAACAGTTAACGCTATAGGCACACTCATAATAGTTGTAGCAGCATGGATTGCTGTGAGAAGAAGGAGTGGGCTGAAACTAGCTATCATAATGACCGTGTTATCGATGCTTGCAGCCTCTAATGCATTGGCTCAAATATTCTACTTGAACACTGGTTTAGGCTCCGGCTACAGCGTTAACGAACGGGGATTCTCTATACCTTTCTCCCAGCTGGAGCCAGTGGTATTAGGGAATGAAACATACAGATACTCATATGTTTTAAGGGATACTGTAAACGGGGTGGCACTCGTTAACCTATCAATTCAGGTCAGGGATCAGTATATACCATTGATTATTGTAAGAGCCTATAATAACCAGGGCTCTATAGATATACCATTATCGACATCCATACCCAGCGGTGGCCCTATAACATATAGTGCTGCATCATATCTATCCAGCGGCAATCTAACAATATATGTTCTCTCAATGGGGCAGCTGGAAAATACTACTTTGAACTATTATAAAGTAGAGTTCCAGAGAATAAGTGATTCGCCACCAATACTTGTAACCCTATTACCATTGATTACGCTGGTAGCATCCTTTGCGTCATGCATACTGTTATTAAGGATAACTATGTTGAAGCAGTGACCCAACGACTGAACAAATTATTCACCCCGAGTAATCCTTCTAACTTTTTTACCACGTGGAGAAGGAATTATCTCGAGCTTTGCATCAGGGAATTTAAGAGACAACTCTCTCCCCATGAATAATCTATCCAGAAAGATGGCTAAGGCAGCTACCTCCGAGTGGGGTTGATGTCCTATAGCTACATTATAGTCTGCAACCTCATAGAAGAACCCGGGTACTTTTCTCGATCCCACTACTATGAGTATATCTCTACCAGTATTCCTTATCTCATTGACTACGTCATCAACGTGTAGTCCATACATTGTTAAATGAACCACCAGTCCACTATTTCTCTTCCACTCAAGGCAATACTTATAGGAGTCGACTCCCATCTCGAAATGTATTCTCCCACCCCACAAATCCACGACTTTCTCAAGGGTTCTACGTATAGACTCGTCAACAACATCACCAAGTATGAATCCGTTGGCCCCAAAAGCCCTTGATACAAGAGCTACATGCGTAGTGACCCGTTTATCCCTACCCGGCCTATGACCATACCTTAACACGTATATCTTCACTGGTAGCCACCCTTAACTAACATGTATACTGTATCCATTAATCTATCGATATTAATCCTCTTAACCGAGGAAATGGGTACAAGGGTCTCATTACTAGCCAGTAATACCTTGACTTCACTTGTGATACTAGCATAGTCATCCACCAGGTCTATCTTATTCAATGCCACTACCATGGGTTTACTATGAACCCCGATCCTACTGAGTATCTCCCTGGTTGTCTCAAGCTCTATTCTTATCCTCTCAATCGGTTTGGAAGCATCCACAACATTCACTATAACATCCGCTGCGGTGATCTCCTCAAGTGTAGCGTAAAACGCTTCAATAACCTCAGGCGGTAGATCTCTTATGAAGCCAACGGTATCGGTTAGGATGAACGATGTATCCCTATAAACTATCCTACGAGATTTAGGGGAGAGCGTTGTAAAGGGTTCCGGTCCAACCAGCATATTTAACCCTGTGATCGCATTGAATAGGGTTGTCTTGCCTGCACATGTATATCCTGCTATCGCGACATGGGGGAATCCAGCTTTAAGCCTCTGCATTCTCCTTATTCCACGTATCCTCCTAAGCTCCTCTAACTCCCTCCTCACCCTGGCCTCCCTCTTCTTAAGCATTAGATAGTACTTCTCATACCCATATCTACCAGCACCGAGGAAGCCGTGTAACTCGCCTATCTTAGCATATCTTATAGCTTCCTTGACTAGTGGAATATAGTATTTCAGCCTAGCAAGCTCTATCTGCATCTTGGCTTCCTTCGAGCCAGCGTGTTCAGCGAATATCTCGAGGATCAACATAACCCTGTCGATCACATCCCTCCTTAATTCTTTAATCAGGTTAACTATCTGTATTGGTTTAAGCCTATCCATCACTATTAACTTATCAAAGTCGCTGCCACGTAAAAACTCGATCTTCTCCCTCGGTAGGTATGTTCCTGATGGGGAACCCTTCGTCTTCAACACTTCTACTATGTCACTGTAAATGGTTTTAACTAGTCCCAGCTCCTCCTCGAGGAAAACCCAATATTTCCTCGGTACTACCACGACAACCCTCAATACTTCCCGGACACCCCTACTCCCGTTTAAACCTGATGAGGTCGCCTATTGTTAAGTCCTCGCTGCTCTCATGATTCGACGACACGTTTTCCTCGACTACTGGCTCAAGTAGTTTTATACCAAGCACCTTCTCAAGTCTCCTAGCTAGATCTATGCCGGGCTTCAGTCTACCGGACTCAATCCTCTTAATAATGTTCTCACTCTCCCTTACTTTTTGAGCAAGAACCTGCTGCGTCCACCCAAGCCTCTCCCTAGCCTCCCTGACCCTCCTAGCATAGTCCTCGACTACTTCATACTCCTCCCTCACCCTTGGTTTGACGGGTTTAGCCACCTGCTTAGGGGCCGGTTGACGCTCCTTTCTCTCCTCAACATAGGGTCTAGCTTTACCCTGCGTGATCAACCTGTTATAGCACTGAGGGCATACATTAAGGATGCTACCTTCAATAACTATTTTCCTACACTGGTTCTTCTCTACTTCTTTTCCACATATTTCACAGTAGCAAGACATCATTGCCACCCATCTTCTTTAACACTATACTAGGATTATAATTCATTAAACCATTGCATTAATGCTCTACGATTTAAATTTGTTTCATGAGGGCATTATATGAGGGGTTCAAAGCCATGAGCAGCGATATGGGTAAGGATAACCGGGATAACATTATCGAAAAACTTGACGCAGTAGTCAGTGGTGAAGACTATATTAAATATCTTGAGTCCAAGATAAGGCTCCTCGAGATGGAGCGTGAAAAGCTCTTAATGAAGGTGAACTACTATAAATCCGAGCTCGAGAAACTTATATCCCCTCCCCTGATAGAAGGAGTGATAGAATATGTTCTAGGCGATGGAAGAGCCGTAGTTAAAAGTACCACTGGACCCAACCTAGTAGTGGCGATAGCCGACAACATCGATAAGAACCTGATTAAACCCGGTGTAAGAGTAGCCCTTAATCAACGTGGCTCGGCAATTGTTGAAGTACTGCCCTCATACACGGATACATATGTGCAATTAATGGAGGTAATCGAGAAGCCGAGTGTGAGGTATGAGGATATAGGCGGGCTCTCAGAGCAGATACGGGAGTTGAGAGAGGTGGTCGAGCTACCATTGAAAAACCCCAAGTTATTCGAGGAGATAGGGATAGAGCCACCTAAAGGAGTCCTATTGTATGGGCCACCTGGATGCGGTAAGACAATGCTGGCTAAAGCTGTTGCAGCAGAATCAAATGCCACATTCATAGCTATAGTGGGCAGTGAGCTCGTCCAGAAATTCATAGGCGAAGGAGCTAGGATAGTTAGGGAGCTCTTCGAGCTAGCGAGGAAGAAGGCCCCCTCAATAGTATTCATAGATGAGCTAGACGCTATAGCAGCTAAGAGGATAGATATAGGGACAAGCGGTGAAAGAGAAGTACAGAGGACGCTAATGCAGTTACTGGCTGAAATAGATGGATTCAGGCCTCTCGACAGGGTTAAAATAATTGCTGCCACTAACAGAATAGATATACTGGATCCAGCTATACTGAGACCCGGAAGATTAGATAGGATAGTAGAGGTCCCATTGCCAGACTTCAACGGCAGGATAGAGATATTCAGGATACATACAAGGAGGATGAAGCTAGCTGAGAACATTAATTTCCAGGAATTAGCCAGGATGACTGATGGATTCACTGGGGCGGAGATAAAAGCCGTGGTAACAGAAGCCGGCTACAATGCGATCAGAGATAACCGTAGACAAGTCACAATGAACGACTTCCTAAAGGCCATAGAAAAAGTAAGGAGCAAGAAGAAGCTACGGAGGATAGAAGAATACGCTGAGAATAAGGAAGATAAGGAGGCCCCATTAATCTTCCAATAGATTAACCATGAATACTAGCAGCCATATAAACTCGTTTACTTTTACAACCGACTTTTAATCCAAGTTCTTCTTTAAACCTTTGTATTTGATTGAAGGGCGAACCTTAATCGATTATCTAAGATATCCCCTTCGACAATGCTCCATTCCTTAATAACATAGTATTCTCTCAAAGATGGATTATTCAACACGTTATCCACGAGATTTTTATCATTTAGGAGGACGAGTATCTCTCTTCCACGCACCTTGACGCCGGAGACCCCCTTTATCTTGAAGAGGTGTGCGAGGGCCGTTGTAATACAGCCGGCGCATCCCTTGCTTTCAATCCTTAATATAAGTGTCCACAAGCCGCTCACCTATTATTACTTCAAGCCTATTACAGCCTTAAAAAATACGAGAGATATATACAGGGATTCATTGATTTAAATCAGAATATAACCCCCTTAAATGGAAATATAATATAGGGGCATGACAAAGCAAGGGATGGTGAAGGAAACTGAGCAAAACTGTTAAAACTGAGGAAGAAAGAGCGGTAAATAAGGTTGATGAGGAAGTCCTCGGCGTAGTAAAGGAGTTGATTAAGGGAATCTATGGAGATCCCGGGTACAAATTACTAATGCATATTATAGAGCATGGATACGTTGCCGAGGAGCTCCTCACTCATGACACGGGGATAAAGTCTAATGAAGGCAGGAAAATACTCCAGAAGATGTCAGAGGAAAACATCGTTATTCCAGGCAAGCTCAGAACACAAGAGGGGGTTCTCCATATATGGAGACTCAATCCACCAGCTCTTAAAAACCTCTTACTCCAGAGACTCCGTAAAACACGTGAAAAACTAGTGTTACGATTGAATTTTGAGGAGGAAAACATTCTCTACGAGTGTCCACAGTGCGGTAGAAGATACACGCTTGACGAAGCATACGCTAACGATTATATATGCCCCGTGGATGGTGAGGTATTGGTTGAAGCCGATAAGTCTAAGACGGTGGAAGTCTTAAAGGAGTTGATTAGTAAAGTAGATAATTTAATTAAGAGGGTTGAACGGGTTTAGAAGTGAAGACTGTTTATAAATACATAGATGTATTCTCTGGTGCAGGGGGCTTCTCACTAGGATTCCATCTCACAGGTAGATTCAAATCCCTGCTAGCCATTGACAATTTCAAACCAGCTGCCCTAACCTATAAAACCAATTTCCCCCATGCACTAGTGGTTAACGAGGATGTCAAGGAGTTAGACAAGGAGTTATTAACGGGTATAGTGAAACCCGATGAAATTGATGTAATCATAGGTAGCCCGCCCTGTGAGCCATTCACAGGTGCTAATCCTATGAGGAAAAGGGATCCGTTAGACCGCTTATACAGTGATCCTATGGGCCAGCTAACATTACACTTTATAAGGATCGTCGGGTATTATCGCCCGAAAATATTCGTAATGGAGAATGTACCAGCAATAACTGAGGATGGATTACGTGATGCATTATCAATAGAGTTCAAGCGCGTAGGCTATGAGAAGATATACTTTAACGCCTTGCTAGCCGAGGACTATGAAACACCTAGTCATAGAAAAAGAGTATTCATATCGAATATTCCCATAACACCGAGGAAATCCTCGAGAAGGATAACCGTTAAGGAGGCATTGAGCAATCTACCAGAGCCAGGTGAAGCGTTCCCAAATCATGAGAGGCCCCCAGACCCCCCATGGAGGAAGCTTAAGAGAATCCACCGGTTGAGATGGGGAGATGCGTTAATCCACTACCATGGTGCAGAAAAACCCCTTCCAAACATGGTTAAGTTGAATCCAAATACTATAGCTCCAACAGTCCTTGGATCATCAAGGTTTATACATCCATTCGAGGACAGATTTCTCACGGTTAGAGAGCAAGCCAGGCTGATGGGTTTCACCGACACATTTGTTTTTATAGGTGGAAGGGATGAACAGTATAACATGGTGGGAGAAGCTGTACCGGCTCCCCTTGCAAAAGCTATAGCATGGTATCTCGCCGGGAAGCTGGATGAGGAGGTGACGTAAATGTATATAGCCTTATATTCACCGTCAAGTATTCAGAAGCTCGTTGACTTCATAAAGACAGTGTACGCTATAAAGGGGCTAGTACCAGTGGTGATCAAGCCTATTGGGGCAGCTGCCCAGATAGGTGTACCCGAGGCCCATAAAATAGCCATTAAGCAAGGCAAGCCCTTCATAGTTCTACCGGAGATAAGTGATCTCTCCAATGTACTGGGATGCAACAGGATACTTTACATCAATGAGTCCGGGAGAGAAGTACCATTAGCTGAAGTACTCGATCTAGAGGAGAGAGTTGCAATACTAGTGAGCTCCGGTGAGCAAGAACCGAGCAGGAAAGAAGTGGAAAACACTGACTCAGTGTGGCTTAGAGAAGTCCCCAGAGGTCTACCTGTTACAGGATTAATCGGGATACTAGTATATGAGTTACATAGGAAAAAACAAAATGCACCGATCTGAGCTCCTCCAGCCCTAAAGAGCGGGGCTTTCAGTTGTAATTCCTTCACCAAGTCACATAGGTTACCTTAATGTTTTTAGCTATATCATACAACATCATCCAATCCTCGAAGCTGAGTTCCCAGCCTACTGCACCAGCGTTCTCCACAACCTGCTCAGGGGTCTTCGCGCCAGGTATTGGAACTATAACAGGGCTATACCTCACCAACCAGTTTAACGCTACCTGGGATGGAGTCTTACCGTACTTTGAAGCCAACTCTTTCAATGCGTTGATTAATGGGATCAGCTTCTCGAAGTTAGAGGGGTGGAACACTGCTTCATTAGTCCTTAAATCCCTGAATAAACCTATATTCTCCAATGTGTATTTACCGGTTAGAGCGCCTTTAGCCAGGGGGCTCCAAGGTATAAAGGTGAGGTCATTGGCTTCGGCATATGGTATCAACTCTTCTTCAGCCCATCTCTCAGCTAGGTTGAATCTATACTGCATGCTCACGATATCCGTGATTGAGAGCGCTGATCTGAGCTCCTCTATTAAGGCAACTGGGTAATTGCTTACACCAATATATCTTATTTTACCCTGTATTATAAGCCTCTCGAGGGCCCGTGCATATGATGTAGTGGGATAGTTGTGCCAGCACGGGGGCCAGTGCAGTTGAAGCAAATCTATCGAGTTAACCCCGAGCCTCCTCAATGACCTGTCGACGGATTTGAACACGTCGTCGGGATTAAGGAATTCTCCGGGTATCTTAGTAGCTATAAATACCTCGTCTCTTTTAACACCCAGCTCCCTTAGCGCTTTCCCAAGGAATTCCTCGCTCATTCCTCTACCGTAAACCATTGCAGTGTCAAAGAAGTTTATGCCTACCTCGATGGCTTTTCCAATCACCTTTTTAGCTACATCATAATCTGTTAAACCCCATGTCTCACTGTACTGCCATGTCCCAAGCCCTATCCTAGAGATCTTCTCATCTGTCCAACCTAGCGTAGTATACTCCATTTCGATCACCACATTGATATTAGGTTTCCCTAAAATATAAAAACAATATTTTACATCAATTAGTGATCCATGGTGGTGTTTATGAGCTCCAGGTTCAGGATAACCGGGTTAACTACTACAATATATAAGAGCGGGGAAAAATACGATGTCATAGTTATTGGGGGAGGGCCTGCAGGCTTAACAGCTGCACTATATAGTGCTAGATACGGGTTTAAGACGATAATTGTCACTAAGTTAGTGGGCGGCGCTGTATCAGAGGCCCCACTCGTAGACGACTACCCTGGAATACCTGATATACCCGGAAACGACCTAGTTGATAGATTTGTTAAACACGTAAAGAAGTATAATGTTCCCATAGTCATAGATGAAGTAATCAATCTAGTGAAGAAACCAGAGGAGAAAACATGGTGTGTAGAGCTACGAAGCGGTGGATCAATATGTGGCTACGCCATTATAATAGCTGTGGGAAGCGAGAAAAGAAAGCTTAATGTCCCAGGGGAGAAGGAGTTAACCGGTAAGGGGGTATCATACTGTGCAACATGCGACGGCCCCTTATTCAAGGATAAAATAGTTGCTGTAGTAGGCGGTGGGAATGCTGCTTTCACGTCAGCACTATATCTAGCCAAGATAGCTTCACACGTATACCTTATACATAGGAGAAGCGAGTTCCGCGCATTCAACGTATATGTTGAGACAGCTAGATCTAATCCAAAGATAACTATCCTAACAAACACCATTATAAAAGAAATCATCGGCAAGAACCACTTGGAGGCGGTTAGAATACTGAACACGGAATCAAACAAGGAGGAGATACTGAAAATTGATGGGCTCTTCATAGAAATAGGGTTGGAGCCCCCAGTCGAGTTCTTCAGGAGAATAGGGTTGGAAACCGATGAGACGGGGAGAGCGAGAGTTAACATAGATAGGAGTACTAATCTGCCAGGCATATTCGTAGCAGGTGATGCTGCAGGCGGACCATATAAGTATAGATTTGAACAAATAATAACAGCGGCCGCTGATGGAGCGATCGCTGCTGACGCCGCATGTAAATATATTTGTGCATTAAAGGGGCCATCGAGTACGTGATAAATTATTTAAATCCCATCTAACTTCAATAAAAATACTGAAAAGAGGGCCCGTAGCTCAGCCTGGTAGAGCGCCCGGCTCATAACCGGGTGGTCCGGGGTTCGAATCCCCGCGGGCCCATCCTGCTACAAAATACCCGTATCCTACAGGATTCGAGCCTTAGTTAAATAAGGGTCAGTGTTTCACTAGCGAGCACCCATCATCGAGATCTTTAAAATAGTTATGATAGAAAAGTTTATATAGAAGTCCTTTCATGAAATACCATTGGATTTTATCACACCTGGTGATTGCTATGACAGCTGAACCCACAGGCATACCTGTACTAATATTAAAAGAGGGAACGCAGCGTACAACGGGCAGGGATGCCCTAAGATCCAATCTTCTAGCCGCTAGAGCTATAGCTGAAATGATTAAGACGACCTATGGTCCTAAAGGAATGGATAAAATGCTTGTCGATGCCCTCGGCGATGTAACCATAACAAATGACGGCGCTACAATCCTCGATAAGGCGGAGATACAGCATCCAGCTGCGAAGATGCTTGTTCAGGTAGCCAAGAGCCAGGATAGTGAAGTAGGTGATGGTACAAAGCGTGCCGTGATTTTCGCTGGAGAGTTACTGAGATACGCTGAAGAACTACTCGATAAAAATATTCACCCAACAGTAATAATCTCCGGCTATAGAATAGCTATGGAAGAGGCACTTAAAGTACTAGACCAGATAGCTGAGCCAATAGATATAAACAGTGAAGAATTACTGAAGAAGGTTGCGAGAACATCACTCACAAGTAAAGCCGTTCATGATGCCCGTGAATTCTTCGCCGACATAGCTGTTAAAGCAGTTAAACAGGTTGTTGAGAAGAGAGGGGACAAGTACTACGTAGACCTCGATAACATCCAGATAATAAAGAAGTATGGTGGAGCCCTACTAGACTCAATGCTTGTCTACGGCATCGTGTTGGATAAGGAGGTTGTCCACCCGGGCATGCCTAGGAGAGTTGAGAACGCTAGGATAGTGCTCCTAGATGCCCCATTAGAGATAGAAAAGCCTGAGATAGATGCCGAGATAAGAATAAATGATCCAGAGCAATTAGAGAAATTCCTGCAACAGGAAGAAGATATACTGGTTAAGATGGTTGACAAGATAGCTAGTGTCGGCGCTAACGTGGTTGTATGTCAGAAAGGCATTGATGAGGTTGCCCAGCACTTCCTAGCTAAGAAGGGGATATTAGCCGTTAGAAGAGTTAAGAGGAGCGACCTCGAGAAACTCGAGAGGGCTACAGGCGGCAGAATAGTAAGCAACATAGAGGACTTAACACCAGAGGACCTCGGATACGCTGCACTAGTAGAGGAGAGGAAGATAGGAGAAGATAAAATGGTATTCATAGAGGGATGCAAGAACCCGAGATCCGTAAGCATAGTGATAAGGGGAGGATTAGAGAGGCTGGTTGATGAAGCTGAGAGAAGCATGAGAGATGCGTTATCAGCTGTAGCGGACGCATTAAGAGACGGTAAGATTATTCCAGGCGGTGGAGCAACAGAGATCGAGCTAGCTAAATACATAAGAAGGCTTGCAACGAAGATCGGTGGTAAGGAACAGTTAGCAATAGAGGCGTTCGCGAAAGCCATTGAGGGGCTAACAGTATCACTGGTTGAGAATGCTGGATTAGACCCAATAGACATGATAATGAAGCTTAGAGCTGCCCATGAGAAGGATAGCGGTAAATACTTAAGCATAGACCTCGCAACAGGCGACCTGGTAAACATGAAGGAGAAAGGTGTCATAGAGCCAGTGAGCATACTGGCTAACGCGATAAAAGCGGGTACTGAAGCAGCCACCATAATATTGAGAATAGATGACGTGATAGCGGCCAGTAAGCTCGAGAAGGGCAAAGAGGAAACCGGTAAGAAACCCGGTGAAGAAGAAAAAGAGAAAGAAGACTAAACTTATTTTTGAAGATCTAAACTACTTAACCGTTAATCCAAAATAGATTTTATCCATGGGCCTTAAATCCAGTTGGCTGGGGCTTTTTATAACAACTAGTAACCCGTGAAGCGATATAACGATCCTATATATATCCCCTATTCTACTAGTAGAGACAACATATCCGTTAGCGCAGAAGTATTTCTCGAGGCATTTCTCCTTGTCCCGTGTAATCTCGACATCAATGCTAGCACTGATCCTGGGTTGGGATACGACATCCTCATGGAGCTCGACCTCCATACTGACCGTGTTACAGGTTAGTTTTAAACGATATGTATTCGGTACCCTTAACTGCTGTATTTCATTCACAGTACAACTCTCACTAAACACCATGGCGTAGCACCCAGGTTTTTATTGTCTAAGACAAATGTAATTAAGGTATGTAATATGTTAATAAGCTTTGGTGAGCCTGAATGTCTGTTGTCGATGCTTCAAGAAGACTGGTCAGCGAGTTAGCCTCAATGATAGATAAAAAAATACGTGTCATATTAAGCGATGGAAAATACTATGATGGAATATTAATAGGTTTCGACCACCCTGGATTAAACATATTATTGAGAAACGCTGTAGACGACAAGGGGAACAGGGTTCCTAGAGTCGTGATTAAAGGTGAGAGAATCTCGGAGATAGTTATCATGGAGGAACCATTATTCAACCCCGAGGAATTCAAGGAATGGGTTCTTAGAGAAATGAAGATCCCAGAACATATGGTTAGAGTAATACCCGAGGCAAGAGTAGTAGAGGTACAGGGACGCTACAGGGTTGGTGAGGACGGTGTACTTGGCTCCGGACCTATAGCTGAAACGCTTCACAGCATTTACAAGAAATACATAGAGTACAGAAGGAAGATGATACAGGGATAGAAAGGTGTTTTTCGAGCCACGCGAATATGATTTAGCAGGTAGGATAACCAAGTTAACTACTAGGCATGGAAGTATTGAAACCCCCTATCTTTTTCCAGTCATCAACCCATTAAAGCAGGAGGTCCCACTTGATAAGCTTTTAGAGCTTGGTTTCGACGGATTAATAACAAACGCTTACCTCTTCTACAAGAGGAATAAGGGAGTAGCCAAGCCGATCCACGATGAGTTAAAGTGGAGTAAAACCATAATGACGGATTCAGGCGGCTACCAGGTCCTAATATATGGTGATGTAGAGGTCGATAATAAGACTATAGTATCATATCAGAGGCGCATAGGAGTAGATATAGGCGTGATACTGGATAAGCCCACGGGTAATAGGGCATCATATAAGGAAGCCGTTGAAAGCATCTATGAAACATATAGAAGAGCTGTTGAAGCTGCGCCACTAATATCCGATAGTGATCAGTTATGGGTGCTCCCTATCCAGGGAATACCCTATAACGAGCTTGTTGAAAGATCATCAATACTAGCGTGGAAGCTCCCCGTTTACAGCATATACGCTATAGGATCTCCTACAGTACTCCTCGAGAAATACAGTTACTCGAAAATAATCGAATCCCTTATCCTAGCTAAAAGATTACTGCCACCGGGGAAACCCATACATGTATTTGGGGTAGGACACCCAATGGTCCTCCCCTTCCTAGTAGCAGCCGGAGGAGATCTCTTCGATTCAGCGAGCTATATATTATATGCCCGCGATGATAGGTATATGACTGAGACCGGAACTAGAAACATAAGGGATCTACATTACCTACCATGCAACTGCCCTGTCTGCAGTCGTTACACCGCCAAGGAACTACTTGAGCTACCCAGACAGGAGAGATCGAGATTAATAGCCTTACATAACCTCTACATGCTCTCCAAGGAATTGAAAAACGTTAAGCAAGCCATCATGGAGGGCAGGCTCTGGGAGCTCCTGGAGTATAAGAGCAAGGGGCATCCAAGCCTCAGGGAAGCATTCAATGTCCTAGTGAAATATAGAGACCTATTGAAGCAGTATAACCCCTTGTCAAAGCCGGATACGAAAGCCCTGTTTCTAATTGATAGATCGTCAACACGTAATCCCAGAGTAGAGGAAACGAAGACAAGGGTCTCCAACATCCTCGGTGACTCCTTAAGGAATAAATACATCATTGTAATCCCTGCCTATAGAAAACCATATACAAGCCAAGATGAATACCTAGACCTAGAAAACAACCTTAGAGGCAATAATTCAATACAAGTACTCTTTATACATCCATTCCTAGGAGTAATACCACCAGGGTTATCCTCAACCTATCCGTTCTATCAGCATGAATCACGGTTCACTACAAGGGATATCTCCCCGATGGAAATAGGCTCATTGCTTTCAACCCTTAGCAGACAAGGAGCCAAGAAGATAATCATAGTGGAAGCCAGCTGGTTCACTAGAAAACTATACACCAAAATACTAAGGGCTTTCCCAGACTTAAGGGATAAAATAGCTATATATAGGATAGACGAGATTTCTTCTCAGATTCCTCTATAGCCTTTTCAACTTTTTCTCTTTCAGCCTCTATAGCCTCTATAAGGGATGCCTCCTCAAGTAGTGATGAAGTATTTATTTCAACACCCAGTATACTACTTATAACCTCAACGGCTACAGCACTCGCCTTTGGATCTGGTCTATAGAGCTCTGTGTATGCTAGAATAGTTACGCCGCTTAACCCATACGCGTTCATAAACATCATTGTTAGTGCAAGTGGTCCTATTACATGTCTCTCCTCCAAGAGCTTTGCATTAAGCTTGATACCTGTGTTACCTATAGGTATCCATCTATACTTCTCATTCACATCTTCCCTTAGGCTGGGGTCTAATCCACCTACCAATATCACTTCTTTAGCACCAATATCCCTAGCCAGTTTAGCCAAGTACTCTGTGTAACTAGTCCTCTCCTTCTCGCTTGGAGTTGCATTATGTAACACGATGACAGCGTTATTACTCCCTATTTTTCCAGCATATACTTCAAATGGATACATTAATCCCCGCTCACTACTGTACATTGTGAACTCCGGCATGTATCTTGTCTTAATGAATCCTATCTTCTGGAGTTTGAGCTCACGCACAATATGCCTCGTGGTTAGGTATCCTAGCATACCGAATCCTTGATAGCCAGTTATAAAGTATGATGGGCTTAGCTCACGTAGATCGAGTTCTGACGTCTTAACAAGGGATATCGATGAACTCATTTTTTAACACCCTCCCTAACTCTAACAGCTTCCCCTCTTTTATAGTAAACCATTTCAAAGCCAGGTATGATAGCCCGGCCAACAGCTATGAGTTCTCCATTGCTCGATGTAACCAGTACCTCATCATTTGGCTTGATACCGGGGTCGGCCATTAAGACATGCTTATTGAATAAATTCCCTCCTCCGGCAACGAATTCGATACACTCGTCTTTAATGTATACCCTGTATTTTGGGTGGGGAAGAATCCTGTTGAGGACTTTACCTGAGGCTATGTGAAGGTTGAACCTGTAGTCTCCAGCCCTCAGCGTTAAATATTTTTCACCATTTAATAGTAGGAGACGTATTTTAAGAGTGCTCCGGCTTAAAACAACATCTATGTCGTCGGGTATGAAGTCTCTGCCTACGCCGAACTGTATTTTAGCGATCCATCTTAACTCATCTAGCTCCCTATCGCTGGGTTTACGCTTAATGAAGCCCATAGAGTACACCAGGTGGTCAAGTTCCATGCCTCCATGATTTAACATACTCCTCCTGCTCACGCGTCATCGAGTCTATTCTCACACCCATCGACTCCAGTTTCAGCGATGCAACCATTTCATCTAGCTCAAGCGGTGGATTCATGACCCTTAAGGGCAGCTTACCCTTGTTATCCATAAGGTATAGTGAGGCTAAGAACTGGTTGGCAAAGCTCATATCCATGACCTCACTTGGATGCCCCTCGGCTGCCACGAGGTTTACGAGTCTCCCCTCAGCCAGTAGATATATCTTTCTCCCATCCCTTAACTCATACTCTGTAACATATGGTAGCACATGTCTCTTAGACCTTGCTAACTCCTCTAGATCCGGTATCCATACCTCTACATTGAAATGTCCAGCATTAGCCAAGATAGCCCCATTCTTCATTTTCTCGAAGTGCTCCCTCCTTATAACAGCTTTATTACCGGTTGTAGTTATGAATATATCGCCTATCTCAGCGGCTTCACTCATGGGCATTACCTCGAAGCCATCATATATTGCTTCAAGAGCCCTTATGGGATTGACCTCTGTGACTATGACTCTTCTGGCTCCAAGACCTCTGGCTCTCATCGCTATGCCTTTACCAACCCAGCCATAACCAGCTACTACAACTATTTTTCCAGCTATAAGGATGTTGGTGGCTCTAAGTATTCCATCGAAGGTGCTCTGCCCGGTTCCATACCTATTGTCGAACATGTGCTTTGTATAGGCATTATTCACGGCTATCACAGGGTATTTAAGTAGCCCTTCTCTCTCCAAGGCTTTAAGCCTTATAACCCCTGTAGTAGTCTCCTCTGTACCACCGATTATTTGTTCAGCAAGGTCTAGGTGTTTCTCATGTATTAAGGCGTGGAGATCAGCACCATCATCCAATACTATTTGCGGCCTCCACTCAATTATTTTCTCAAGGCACCAGTAGTATTCACTGGAGGACTGTCCTCTCCAGGCATACACGTGTACACCGTATTCGACTAGGGCAGCCGCTATATCGTCCTGTGTTGAAAGCGGATTACTTCCAGCTAACACGACCTCTGCCCCCGCATCAACGAATGCCTTCATTAATACAGCCGTCTCCTTGGTTACATGAAGGACGGCGCCAACCCTAACTCCTTTAAGGGGTTTTAAAGCACTGTGCCGTTTCCTCAGCAGCATCAATACCGGCATGTTTTGCTCAGCCCAGGAGATCTTCGCATTCCCCTGTGGAGCTAGAGCGAGATCTTTAACCTTATACTCCATATAATCCACCCTCACGGCTATAATAGTTTAGAATCCATGTATCGCTTTAAATATGAGGTTTATCTCAACCAGGTTGAAGCAAGCAGGGAAACGCAGACGCTTCATCAGCACATACTTTTAAAACCATTGTTTAATCACTAGGAATAAAAGATGGGTGTGGCTTATTGGGTAACTCTATTGGCTCTGATAAGGGAGTGGCTAGGCCTGGGAAGATCCTGTACTCGTTTATAATATCGAATCCATGGTTATACCCCTTCATCTACGCCATATACTCTACACAGGGGGCGAGCATAGAAGAGTTAAGGAGCATTATTGATTTAAGAATGCAGCTGGTTAAGAGGGCATTATGGTGGCTGGTTAAAAGCGGGATAGTGGAGGAGAAGGGAGGGAGGTTTTATATTAGGAGAGAGTACATGGACTACGTTAATGAATTAAAGTTATCTACATGCATACTAAAGGACACCTATATTCTCAGAGTGAAAGACGCCCACATAGTTGTAGCGGTGAGAAATGGAAGGATAATTCACTGGGCTGTACCCAGTGAATTATATGATAAGGTAGTGGAATTAGAGAAAAACACCAATGTTGTTTTCACCAGTGGAGAAGTATCCCAGGCACTTGCAATAGATATTGGGACAGCCACCAAACTAGTGAAGCTGAGGAGGCTTATTAAGGAGTGCTGGGGGAATCCCCAAGGTATTAGTAGTGATTAAATCATTAATTATATTTATTGTGAATCATTCCTAATAAGTAAAATATGATTCAGGACATATCCCTGGTGTGGAAACTGGTGCATCAAATATGGGGTTGATTACTATCCAACTAGCTAGGGAGTTATTTTATACGATCACCTTGCTGGTATGGGTAATAATAGTGGTTTACCCATTAACCCGTTACACATATAACCTGATGATTAAGCATGGTGCATCACATATAAAGGCTGTCTACTATAATAGGAAAATCATACACATACTCGCCGGAGGCGTGGTATCTATTCTAATACCTCTATTACGCTATGAAACACCCTACACGATTATACCCATGATAATTATATTAGCTGTAGCCGTATACCTACCACATAAGAAACGGCAACTACTCTATTGGTTCCAGGACCCAGATAACATTAACGAGGTACACTTTATAATTATGTGGGGAGTAGTCATGATTTTATCATGGATTATTTTCAGGGACTGGATATATGGGGTTATACCGGTTTCATTTATGTCGTTTGGAGATGGAGTAACAGGTATTGTTAGAAACCTCTTATACAATAAGAGAAACAAGTCCTGGTATGGTAACCTAGCCATGCTCGTTGCTACAGCTCCAGTAGGGTACATCCTGGCTGGGATAGCCGGTTTAATATCAGCTATAGTGGCAAGTATAGTAGAACACTTCGAGGTAAGTAAGAGAATAGATGACAACATCACTATACCGTTGGCAAGCTTCTTTACCCTTATAATATTCATTCACCTCGGGATCTAGCCGGGCCAACCACAAATACCGTTCGCCTGAGAGCAGTTTTCATCGTCTTTTATGATCATCCCCGGATTCCTCGTGGTTATACTTCAGCCCTTAACGTGGTTTCCCGGGGGGGGGGGATCTCGGGAGCTAGGTCCACCAGTAAATCTATAGCCTTGATTTAGGATCCATAAGCTTCCTGAAGATGTATATTCGGTCTACCCATAGCTCTAAGATATATAGAAGAACACATCCAGCATTTCAGCCCTGATCATCGGGGAAGTCTTTTACAACTGAAAAACCTCGCACCTCAGGGCAGGGAGAGGTCAGATTAAGGGATTAGAAGTGTTTATTTAAATACCCTCAGGATTCAAAATAATCCTTGATACGTGGAGGGGTGTAGGAATAGTGAAGATATGGCTTGAGGAAGAGTGGGAAGAGGAATGGGAAGAAGAGTGGGAAGAGGAAGAATGGGAAGAAGAAGAGTGGGAAGAAGAGGAATGGTAGAGACACTACAGTAATCCCAGTAAGACAGACAAGTTTTTTACAAGTAATCTTAAACAGTCTTCACCGCATTTGGGTTCTTCGACAGGTCTACAATTCCCTGTTATACTCCTCGATGAGAGAGACTGTGTTTCGGTGCTATCCCTGTATACTTTTACCAGATAGTATTCGTTATCCTTACTGAACATCTTTCTTGCTTCTAAAAGCATCTCAGATATTTGATTATAACCTGTTGAGAGCATCATTAATAGTAGCCCTTTATTTCTAAACCTGGTTAACCTGTCCTCGTATATTATTAAATGTATTGCTCCCTGAATTATCTGGGAGACGTTTGAAACCATACTTTGAGGAATAATGGCTAGGACACTGTTATCAGCGGGGTTTAAGGAGGCTATTTCTTCATCAAGAGAATCACATGTCTTGCTACAGATACCTATCTCTACATAGATATCTCTACCTAGGAACCGTATCCTGTAAGTGTTACCTAAAAGCCTAGAGACATCGAGTATGTTGTTACTCATTGCTTGGCCGCTGCCTCACGTTTCAAGCGGAGAGACACTAGATGCGTGACATATCCAGCTATTAAATTCCGCATCTTCTTGGACTGTGTCTCCACAAGCCTGGATACAACTACCTTATTATGCTGGAAATCATGGGTGAATAGGTCCGGGTATTTCTCCAGTAGATCACGTGCCGTTCTCTTAACTATTCTGATCCTTACCTTACCCATATCCATCACTCCACTGCTACTTTTACAACCATACCTGTTTAACAGATTGTATAGAGGATTTTTAAAGATTGAAATATGTACCCACAGTCATCACTTCTTCTCGGCACTGTTTTCCGTAGAAACCAAATCTTTATAACCTGGTTTAACTAGCATTAGTTAAGACGTATAGGGAATGGTGGAGGAAGTGGTTAAGCTCTGCCCTAGATGTGGAAGCCCATTGATACCTGTTAAGAAAGATGGGGAGACTGTTCTAAAGTGCAATAAATGCGGCTACGAGGTTAGGATGGATAAGAGGAGAGATAAGTACAGTGTTAAATACCAAGTAGACGCCAGCAAAAGGGTTGTAACGGCACAGGCAACTGAGACCAAGGAAACAAAGCTTTCACCGGAGGAAAGAGAGATTCTTAGCGAGTACTATGAGGTCCTTTTAGAGGAGTTAGAGCGGGAAGAAGGTAGCTCAGAGGAGTCTGATTAGTTAAGCTCAGCCATTCTTTTACTCATCATAGATTCCTCAGAGCCGTCACCAGTCATCATGCTGTGGAAGCCGCTCTACCGAGATAAAAATACGTAACTATAATTTTTATATCTCATAGAGCGGGCAACCAGCCAAGTAATATATTAATACTGCTAGAGGGGGTGTAAATGGTTAGGACAGCTGTAGTGGATAGAAACTATTGTAAACCAGATAAATGTAGTCTTGAATGTATTAGGTTCTGCCCGGTCAACAGGGGGAAGAGGAAGAAGGCCATAGAGTTAAGCAGCGACGGCAAATATGTTGTAATATACGAGGAGACATGTATAGGATGCGGTATATGTGTTAAGAAATGCCCGTTTAACGCGATATCAATAGTTAATCTACCCGACGAGCTTGAGAAAATACTTGTCCACAGGTATGGGGAAAACATGTTCAAACTATATAATCTACCAGCACCAAGGACAGGCGGCATCTTAGGCGTGATAGGTAGAAATGGTGCCGGGAAGTCTACCAGTATAAAAATACTGGCTGGCCAGATAAAGCCGAATCTAGGCAACTATAGTAATCCACCTGAATGGGATGCGATAATAAGGTACTTCAGAGGCAGCGAGCTACAATCATACTTCACGAAGCTCGCTAACAACGAGATCAAGGCGGTTGTGAAACCACAGTATATAGAGGCAGCTAGGAGAGTCTTAAAGGGAAGTGTTAGAGAGCTTATTATGAAAGCTGATGAGAGAGGCTTATGGCGCGACATAATCGATGAACTTAACCTCTCTCATCTCCTTGATAGAAAGATAGGTGAGCTAAGTGGTGGAGAGCTACAGAAATTCCTGGTCGCCGCTGTATTGGTTAAAAACGGTAATGCTTACTTCTTTGATGAACCCTGCAGCTACCTAGATATAAGAGAGAGGATAAGGGTTGCTAGCGCTATAAGAGAGTTCAGCAACTATGAAAAAAACTACGTTGTAATAGTGGAGCATGACTTAATGGTGCTGGACTATATGAGTGATAATATAGTAGTCGTCTATGGTGAACCCGGCGTATACGGTATAGTATCGAAGCCCTATGGAACTAGGACAGGGATAAACCATTACCTCAAAGGGTATCTACCAGCTGAAAACATGAGAATTAGGGATGAGGAGCTTAGATTCAGGATACATATGCAGGAGAGAAGGGATGTTGTCACCACATATCCTGTGCTTAAATGGGATGCTATAGAATACCGGTATGAGTCATCAGGGTTTAAACTACGTGTAGAACCCGGGGAGGCATATGCAGGGGAAGTACTTGGAATAGTGGGCCCTAATGGTGTTGGGAAAACCACCTTCCTGAAACTACTTAATGGGGAAATAGAGTCCCCTGAGAAAGCCATATTAATATCTGCTGAGAAAGTGAGCGTGAAACCACAGGAGTTATCCCCTAAAGTATTCAGTGAGGAGACAGTGATGGCTAACCTTAAATCAGCCTCGCCGGCAGCCCTCGATCCATCGTCATGGCTATACAACGAACTGGTGAGGAAACTTGGATTAAATAAGATGCTTGATAGAAGGGTTGACGAGCTGAGCGGTGGAGAATTACAGAAACTAGCCGTAGCCGTTGCCCTTGCAAGGGATGCCGATCTCTACTTCCTAGATGAGCCCTCAGCATACCTCGACGTCGAGGAAAGGATCACTACTGCGAAAACCATACGTAGAATAGTGGAGGAGAAAGGTAAGACTGCTCTTGTAGTGGAACACGACCTACTTATGCAGAACTATATCTCCGATAAAATAATAGTGTTCCTGGGTAAGCCCGGTATAGAGGGTTATGCCTCCGGCCCAGTGGATATTAGGACAGGCTTTAATAGGCTCCTCAAGGAACTAGATATAACTGTGAGGAGGGATAGTGAGAGCGGGCGTCCAAGGATAAATAAGCCGGGCTCTGTGATGGATAGGGAGCAGAGGACTCGTGGGGAATATTATCTACCTGATTAAATCTTTTAAACAAATAATGAAATAAATAAAATTACTCTTATAGAAATATTTATTAGTTTTTCATATAAATACTTAAACATGGTGTAAGCATGGGTATGAAGATTACTCTCTCAGTTATCAAGGCAGACCTAGGCAGTATAGCAGGCCATCACATGCCCCATCCAGATCAATTAGCTGCTGTAACAAAGATGCTTGCTGAGGCGAAGCAGAAGGGGTTAATAGTAGATTTCTACGTCACCCATGTTGGAGATGATATCCAGTTAATAATGACACATACGAAAGGACCCGATCACCCGGATATCCATGGCTTGGCCTGGGATGCCTTCAAGGCGGCTACGAAGGTAGCCCGCGAGCTAAAGCTCTACGCGGCTGGCCAGGATCTTTTATCAGAAGCCTTCTCCGGTAACGTGAAGGGACTTGGCCCAGGTGTGGCTGAGCTTGAAATGGAGGAGAGGGAGGCTGAGCCAGTTATAACGTTCCACGCGGATAAAACAGAGCCAGGCGCATTTAACCTACCTTTATTCAGAGTGTTCGCCGATCCATTCAATACCGCTGGGCTCGTAATAGATCCCAAGATGCATGATGGATTTGTGTTCGAAGTATATGATGTATTCGAGGGGAGAAGCGTTTTATTGAAGTCCCCCGAGGAAATGTATGATATACTCGCGTTGATAGGTACTCCTGGCAGATACATTGTTAGGAGGGTGTATAGGAAGAGCGATAATCTACTAGCCGCCGTTGTCAGCGTTGAAAGACTTAACCTCATAGCAGGCAGGTATGTTGGTAAAGATGACCCAGTTGCCATCGTGAGGGCGCAACACGGGTTACCGGCTGTTGGCGAGGTACTGGAAGCATTCAGTTTCCCACACCTGGTAGCTGGGTGGATGAGGGGAAGCCACCATGGGCCATTAATGCCTGTGCCAATGAGGTACGCTAGGGTGACAAGGTTTGATGGCCCGCCTAGAGTCATAGCCTTAGGATGGAATATCTCTAATGGGAAACTAATAGGACCGGCTGATCTATTCGATGACGTAGCATTTGATGAGACAAGGAGGTTGGCTCAATTCATCGCTGAGTATATGAGAAGACATGGACCCTTCATGCCCCATAGACTTGGACCCGAGGAGATGGAGTATACAACGCTGCCACTAGTGCTTGAGAAGCTAAAGGATAGATTTGTAAAAAGTGAGGAAGCCAAGGTAGTGAAGAAGCATAGTGATATGCTATCCGGAAGCTAAGCTCACAGCCGAGACATGGTGGATGAGACATGGTTAAGCCAGTGCTAGCCGTGAATTTTAAGGCCTATTACCCCCATAGTTTTGGTGAAAACGCTTATAGATTAGCAAAAGACGCTGTCAGGGTGTGGAGAGAGACCGGTGTAGAAGTAATACTTGCACCACCATTCACCGAGTTGAAAAGCGTTATCGAAGCCGTGAAAGATACCGGGGTAAAGGTATTCGCCCAGCATGCTGACCCAGTGGAGCCCGGGGCTATTACAGGGTTTATACCATTAGAGGGGTTGAAGAACCTGGGGGCACATGGTGTAATACTGAACCATAGTGAGCATAGGCTAAAAATCTCTGATATAAACTATTTGGTTAAGAAGGCAAGGAGACTCAGCATCGAGACACTTGTATGTGCGGATACGCCTGAAACAGGTGCTGCTGTAGCAGTACTGGGACCGGACATGGTTGCCGTAGAACCGCCCGAGCTAATTGGAACAGGTGTAAGCGTAAGCAAGGCTAAGCCGGAGGTAGTGACTAACAGTGTAGACATGATTAGACGGGTCAATAAAGACGTAGCCATACTAACGGGTGCTGGGATAACGACTGGCGAGGACGCCTACATAGCTGTGAAACTCGGCACAATAGGGGTCTTAGTAGCCTCCGGGATAGTGAAAGCAAAAGACCCCTATCAAGTAATGAAAGAAATGGCTGAAGCCATGCTCAAGGGCCTCGCCTAAACCGTAAACCTCTACATGTCTATGTTTTTAACTGCTTACCTGAACCATGCCTTATATATTAAACCGTAGCGGGCTGTGTCTGGCACGGCTCGGTTCATCACGGCTTCATATGTGCCCCCATCGGCTCCTCCACACTGGAAAACACTATGTGGAGTTACTGCCTGGAGCTAGTGGCCTCGGAGACATCCGATACGTCCATAAGCACTATATAGTCAGATTTACAAGTTTTGCCAGCCAATAAAGTTCTTGGGACTAAATCCTTAGGGAAATATACACAAACCTATAAATCAGAGACAATACACTATTAAAGTACCCACGATCTCCTCCCTACCCTGAAGGATTGGGATTCCTGTTGTAATAGTGAGGGAGGCTGGGGCAGAAACGTTTATTAAGGTCATTGAGGAAATTTTATAGGCAGTTGAGGTCGAATGTTGGAGAGGTTGCTGAAGCCTAGGGAGTTCTGCGAGATTGTTGGGATTAGCTACAGGACTTTTAAGCGGTGGGTCTCTCAAGGCAGAGTGAGCGTCGTGCGAACGCCTAGTGGCAGGATGAGAGTACCGTACTCTGAGGTAGAGCGCATCCTTGGAGGGAGGCCGGAAGCCAAAGAAGTGAGGGCTGTCGTCTACGCTCGCGTGAGCTCCAGCGACCAGAGGAGCGACCTCGAGAGGCAAGTGCAGTACCTCACCCAGTACTGCTCTGCTAGGGGCTACAGAGTAGTCGACGTCCTAACAGACATCGCCAGCGGGCTGAAGACTGACCGCAGAGGACTACTCAAGCTCTTCAACTACGTAGTTAGCAGGCAGGTAGACGTCGTGGTTACTACATACAGGGACAGGCTGACTAGGTTCGGCTTCGAGTACCTAGAGTACTTCTTCAGGCAGTACGGGGTCAGGATAGAGGTCATCTATGGTGATGAGCCTAAGGACGCTCACCGAGAGCTTGTGGAGGATCTACTATCGATAGT